>NZ_JBGNUU010000049.1:0-987 GCF_041950485.1 Nonomuraea sp. ATR24 | reverse complement strand
CTAGATCGCTGATGTGAAATTTGGTGATCGGCTGCGGGCGTGACGAAGGGCGTCCATGGTCGGTGTGTGAAGACAGACTTGGACGCCCTTCTGACCGCACTCTATGTCTACTTGGACGATCACGTGATGCCTTCGCGGGGACGGCCTCGCGGACGGGGCCGGCCCCCGGTGCTGACCTCGGCCGAGGCGGTGGTCGTGGCGGTGGCTCAGGTACTGCTGCGTTGCGATCAGGAGCGTTACTGGCTGCGGGTCGCGGCGGCCCGGATCGGTATCTGTTCCCGCGGTTGCCCTCTCAGGCCGTCTACAACCGGCAGCTGCGAGAGCTGGGCCCGCAGATGTCGGCGGCGGCCTTGTGGATGGCCCGCCAGGTTCCGACCTGGCACGAACCGCTGCGGTTGATGGACGGCACCCCGGTCCGGTGCGGCGCCTCGCGGGTGACGGTCAACCGGTCAAGCCTGGGCGAGATCGCCGGATACGGCATGGACAAGTCCCACCACGCCTTCTACTGGGGCGCCAAGCTGATGTTGATCACCACCGCCGACGGCGCGGTGACCGCCTTCAGCCTGGCCTGCCCCAAGGAACTCGACGAACGCAAGCAGGCACTGCACCTGCTGCACGTCACCCCGATCGCACCCGGGCCGTGCCCGATCGTGTGCGACAAGGGGTTCGCCGGCGCCGGCATCGAGAAAGCCGCAGCTGATCTGGGCCACCATCTGATCCGGCCCGCCCGCGAAGACGAGCCCGGACCTGCCCTACCCTTCCCCGGCTGGTTACGCCAGCGCATCGAAGCGATCATCTGGACGCTGAAGAACCAACTCGGCCTCGAACGCCACAACGCCCGCCACCCAGACGGCCTCTGGGCACGCATCAGCCAGCGCATCCTCGCCCTCAACGCTGTCATCTGGCACAACTGGAACATCGGCGCACCCGTGAAACGATCCCTGATCGCCTACGATCACTAACCCAAATTTCACATCAGCGATCTAG
>NZ_JBGNUU010000048.1:0-1275 GCF_041950485.1 Nonomuraea sp. ATR24 | reverse complement strand
GGCCGGGGTAGCGCCAGGGGTGTTCGCGCCGGGACATCTGGGTGAACTGACCCGGATCATTCCGTTCGAGATGGTCGATGATGTGCTGGCGCAGACCCGTGCGCATGAGCGCAGGGTCCGCCTGGTGCCGGCCCGGGTCACGGTCTACCTGCTGCTGGCCGCGGCGTTGTTCACCGGCCTGGGCTACCGGCAGGTGTTCGACCGGTTGTGCGCCGGGCTGGCGGGCCTGGCACCCCTGCGGCCCAGCGGCAGCGCTCTTCGCCAGGCCCGCCAGCGGCTGGGAGCGGCGCCGATGAAGGCGCTGTTCGACCTGCTGAGCGGTCCTGCGGTGACGACCGCTGCGGCGGGATGGTGGCGGGGACTGCGCCTGGTCGCCGTCGATGGCACCCTGCTTTCGGTCCCGGACTGTGCGGCCAACCTTGCCAGGTTCACCCGGCAGCGGCTCGGCAACGGGATCTCGGGATACCCGCAACTGCGGCTGACCGTGCTGCTGTCCTGCGGGACCCGGTCGCTCATCGCGGCCGCCTTCGGGCCTGCCACGACCGGTGAGCTGGACTACGCCCGCCGCCTGGCCGCGCAGCTACGGGCCGGGATGCTCCTGCTGGGCGACCGGAACTTCGCCGCCACCGATCTGCTCAACCATCTGGCCGCCACCGGCGCCGACCTGCTGGTGCGCTGCAAGTCCGGCCGCAACCTGCCTGCCGTGGCGCGCTGCCGCGACGGCTCGGCCCTGGCCCGGCTCGGCGCGCTGACCGTCCGCGTCATTGACGCCGAGATCACCATCCGCACCGCGGCCGGCATCCGGAGCAGTCACTACCGGCTGTTGACCACCCTCACCGACGCTTCCCGCCATCCGGCGGCCGATCTCGTGCGGCTCTACCACGAGCGCTGGGAGATCGAGACCACCTACGCCGAGCTGAAGTCCACCATCCTGGGCGGGCACATCCTGCGCTCGCGCACCCCTGACGGCATCGAACAGGAGGTCTGGGCCCTGCTGACCGTCTATCAGGTCCTGCGCATCGCGATGACCGACGCCACCGACAGTGTTCCAGGCCTCGACCCGGACCGGGCCGGCTTCACCACGGCCCTGGCCGCCGCCCGTGACCAGCTCATCCTGGCCGCCGGCGTCATCACCGGCACCGACATCGACCTGATCGGCAGCATCGGGCGTCACGTCCTGGCCCACCTCTTGCCCGCCCGGCGGGTCCGCACCAAAGACCGCATCGTCAAACGCGCGATCTCCAAATACAACGCCCGCGGACCCGCCATCGACCG
>NZ_JBGNUU010000047.1:0-1281 GCF_041950485.1 Nonomuraea sp. ATR24 | reverse complement strand
TGGGCTTGATCCGGTTTGACGGACATCCGAGATCAGGGGTTCGTCCCCGGAAGGATGTCCATGATGGAGAGCATGGGGAAGAAGAAGCCGCGTCCTCGCCGCTCGTTCACGCCGGAGTTCAAGGCCGAGATCGTCGAGCTGTGCCAGCGGGGCGACCGATCGATCCGTGAGGTGGCTCAGGACTTCGATCTGACCGAGACGGCGGTGCGCCAATGGGTGCGCCAGGCTGAGGTCGACGAGGGGCAGCGGGATGGGCTGACCAGCAGTGAGCGGGAGGAGCTGGCGGCGCTGCGGCGGGAGAACCGGCGGCTGCGCGAGGACATCGATGTCCTGAAGCGGGCGACGGCTTTCTTCGTGAGGGAGACCCGGTGAGCGTGCACCCGTTCATCGAGGCGGAGAAGCAGGGCGGTCACAGCGTCAAGCGGGCGTGTGAGCTGCTGGGAGTCTCCCGTGCCGCCTTCTACGCGCGCCGCACCGCCGTCCCTGGGCCGCGTGCGATGCGCGATGCCGAGCTGGCCGGGCAGATCGCCGAGGTGCACGCGCGCTCACGAGGCAGTTACGGCGCGCCGCGGGTGCACGCGCAACTGCGGCGGGACGGGCAGCGGTGCGGCCGGCGGAGGGTGGCCCGGCTGATGCGCCTCCTGGGCCTGGCCGGCCGGTATCGGCGCCGCCGGCAGGTCACCACCATCCCCGACCCGCACGCGAGCATGCGGCCGGACCTGATCGAGCGCGACTTCACGCCGGACCCGACCGGACTCGATAGGCGCTGGTGCGGCGATATCACCTACGTGCCGACCGAGGAGGGCTGGCTGTATCTGGCCACCGTGATCGACATCGCCTCGCGCCGGGTGGTCGGCTGGGCGACGGCCGATCATTTGCGCACCGGCCTGGTCGCCGAGGCTCTGCAGCAGGCCTGCGCCCGCCGCCGCCCGAGCGGGCCGGTGACTTTCCACTCCGATCGCGGCTGTCAATATACGAGCGCCGCCTACGCGCAACTGGCCGGGCGGCTCGGCGTGCGGTTGTCGGTCGGACGGACCGGTCAGTGCTGGGACAACGCGCTGGCCGAGTCGTTCTTCGCCACACTCAAGGGCGAACTTCTCGATCAGCGGTCCTGGCCTACCCGCGCCGCGGCCCGCAGCGCGATCTTCGAGTTCATCGAGGGCTGGTACAACCTGCACCGCCTGCACAGCAGCCTGGGCTACCGTAGCCCCGCCGACTACGAGGCAGTCGCAGCGGCCTGACCACCACAACGATGGTGTCCGTCGGAGCGGAGCAAGCTCA
>NZ_JBGNUU010000046.1:3160-4448 GCF_041950485.1 Nonomuraea sp. ATR24 | reverse complement strand
AAACGGGGTGGGAGACCTCATCTCAAGGCGAGCTTCCCGCTTAGATGCTTTCAGCGGTTATCCCTTCCGAACGTAGCCAACCAGCCGTGCACCTGGCGGTACAACTGGCACACCAGAGGTTCGTCCGTCCCGGTCCTCTCGTACTAGGGACAGCTCCTTTCAAGTCTCCTGCGCGCGCAGCGGATAGGGACCGAACTGTCTCGCGACGTTCTAAACCCAGCTCGCGTACCGCTTTAATGGGCGAACAGCCCAACCCTTGGGACCTACTCCAGCCCCAGGATGCGACGAGCCGACATCGAGGTGCCAAACCATCCCGTCGATATGGACTCTTGGGGAAGATCAGCCTGTTATCCCCGGGGTACCTTTTAGCCGTTGAGCGACACCGCTTCCACATGCCGATGCCGGATCACTAGTCCCAGCTTTCGCTCCTGCTCGACCCGTCAGTCTCACAGTCAAGCTCCCTTGTGCACTTACACTCAACACCTGATTGCCAACCAGGCTGAGGGAACCTTTGGGCGCCTCCGTTACCCTTTAGGAGGCAACCGCCCCAGTTAAACTACCCACCAGACACTGTCCTCGATCCGGATCACGGACCAGAGTTAGACGTTCAAAACGACCAGAGTGGTATTTCACCAATGACTCCACCCGAACTAGCGTCCGAGCTTCCCAGTCTCCCACCTATCCTACACAAGACGCTCCAAACGCCAATGTCAAGCTGTAGTGAAGGTCCCGGGGTCTTTCCGTCCTGCTGCGCGTAACGAGCATCTTTACTCGTAGTGCAATTTCGCCGGGTCTGCGGTTGAGACAGCGGGGAAGTCGTTACGCCATTCGTGCAGGTCGGAACTTACCCGACAAGGAATTTCGCTACCTTAGGATGGTTATAGTTACCACCGCCGTTTACCGGCGCTTAAGTTCTCACCTTCGCCAACCGAAGCTGGCTAAGCGGTCCCCTTAACGTTCCGGCACCGGGCAGGCGTCAGTCCGTATACATCGTCTTACGACTTCGCACGGACCTGTGTTTTTAGTAAACAGTCGCTTCCCCCTGGCCACTGCGACCCCCACCAGCTCCAGGCGTAAAGCCCATCACCAGCAGAGGTCCCCCTTCTCCCGAAGTTACGGGGGCAATTTGCCGAGTTCCTTAACCACAGTTCACCCGATCGCCTTGGTATTCTCTACCTGACCACCTGAGTCGGTTTAGGGTACGGGCCGCCACAACACTCGCTAGAGGCTTTTCTCGGCAGCATAGGATCATCCACTTCACCACAATCGGCTCGGCATCACATCTCAG
>NZ_JBGNUU010000046.1:1815-3063 GCF_041950485.1 Nonomuraea sp. ATR24 | reverse complement strand
GGCTACATGCTTACCCCAGGACTACCATCGCCTGGGCTGGACTACCTTCCTGCGTCACCCCATCGCTTACCTACTACCCGATCGGATCGAGCGTTCACTCTGACCCCAAGCCCGAAGGCTTTAGGCGAGCTAAGGACTCTTAGCATCACGAGGTTCAGTATGGGCGCGTTAAAGCGGGTACGGGAATATCAACCCGTTGTCCATCGACTACGCCTGTCGGCCTCGCCTTAGGTCCCGACTTACCCTGGGCGGATTAGCCTGGCCCAGGAACCCTTGGTCATCCGGCGCGAGGGTTTCTCACCCTCGATTCGCTACTCATGCCTGCATTCTCACTCGCACAGCCTCCACGACTAGATCACTCTGCCGCTTCACCGGCTGCACGACGCTCCCCTACCCATCAACTCCCCCGAAGGAGAATCAATGCCACGACTTCGGCGGTGTACTTGAGCCCCGCTACATTGTCGGCGCGGAATCACTTGACCAGTGAGCTATTACGCACTCTTTCAAGGGTGGCTGCTTCTAAGCCAACCTCCTGGTTGTCTCTGCGACTCCACATCCTTTCCCACTTAGCACACGCTTAGGGGCCTTAGTCGGTGATCTGGGCTGTTTCCCTCTCGACTACGAACCTTATCGCCCGCAGTCTCACTGCCACGCTCTCACTTACCGGCATTCGGAGTTTGGCTGACGTCAGTAACCTTGTCGGGCCCATCGGCCATCCAGTGCTCTACCTCCGGCAAGAAACACGTGACGCTGCACCTAAATGCATTTCGGGGAGAACCAGCTATCACGGAGTTTGATTGGCCTTTCACCCCTACACACAGGTCATCCCCCAGGTTTTCAACCCTGGTGGGTTCGGTCCTCCACCCAGTCTTACCTGAGCTTCAACCTGCCCATGCGTAGATCACTCCGCTTCGGGTCTACAGCATGCGACTCAAACGCCCTATTCAGACTCGCTTTCGCTACGGCTCCCCCACACGGGTTAACCTCGCCACACACCATAACTCGCAGGCTCATTCTTCAAAAGGCACGCAGTCACATCACACAGCAGCAAGCTGCTGTAAGCTCCTACGGCTTGTAGGCACACGGTTTCAGGTACTCTTTCACGACCCCTCACCGGGGCACTTTTCACCTTTCCCTCACGGTACTCGTGCACTATCGGTCATCAGGGAGTATTTAGGCTTACCAGGTGGTCCTGGCAGATTCACACAGGATTTCTCGGGCCCCGTGCTACTTGGGATCCCCTCAAGA
>NZ_JBGNUU010000045.1:0-15696 GCF_041950485.1 Nonomuraea sp. ATR24 | reverse complement strand
CACCCGCCACGGCCACAGCCACCCCAAGCGGCTGACCCCCGCCTTTTCGCCCGCCCTGCCAACCCCGCGCCCCCATCCCCCAAGGGCGGCGGGCCGGTGCCGTACGCGCCGCGGAGCGCCGTACGCGTTGCGCCGGACCCCACCGTCCCCCCTCCTCGCCGCACCGGCGCCGGGAAGGGGCGAACGGGCGCGCTCGTCGCCCCGGCCACGGCGGGACGGCGCCGTGCGTGCCCCATCCCTCAAGGGCGGGCAGGCCGATGCCGCACACGCCCCGAAGCGCCGTGCGCGTTGCGCCGGACTCCACCGTCCCCCCTCCTCGCCGCACCGGCGCCCGGGAGGGGCAGACGGGCGCGCGGTCACCGACCCCCGCTACGGCGGGCCGGGTGCCGTACGCCCCCCGAAGCGCCGTGCGCGTTGCGCCGGACTCCGCCGTCCTCCTTCTCGCCGCACCGGCGCCGGGGAGGGGGTCGCTCGTCGCACCCGCCACGGCGGGACGGCGCCGGGGCGGCGGGTGGTCAGCGGCGGCGGCAGAGCATGAGTTCGGTGGTGGGGCTTTCGCGGAGGACGCGGACGAGGCGGCGTTCGAGGGGGTGGAGAAGGGCGCCGGCGAGCCAGCCGGTGACCTCCGTCAGGGTGACGGCGCGCAGGAGGCCGCCCCAGAGCTTGCGCCAGAGGGGGTGGGCGTCGACCTGGGCGTTCATGAGCACGAGCATGGGGACGCGGCGGATGACGTCGAAGCCGGCCTCGTCGAGGGCGGCGGTGATCCACGGGAGCGTGTGGTTGACCTGGTAGTCGGAGCGCTGCTCGGGCCGGTGGAGGAAGTTCTCCGACAGGACGAAGACGCCGCCCGGCCGGACGGCCTCGCCGATGGAGCGCAGCGCGGCCTTGTAGCGGTCGTCGTCGGTGATGTGGAAGAGCATGTCCATCGCCGACACCACGTCGTAGGAGCCGGGTTCGAGGGCGCCGGCGGGATCGGCGATGTCGAGGCGGAGGAAGGAGGCGCTGGGGAAGCGTTCGCGGAGCCGGTCGACGGCGGCCTGGGTGAGGTCGCTGCCGGTGATCGTCTCGACGCCGAGGGCGCGCCACTGGCGGATGTAGAAGCCGGTGCCGGAGCCGACGTCGAGGACCCGGGCCTTGGTCAGGTCGAGCGGGATGGCGGCGGCTTCACGGCGGAAGCCTTCGGCGCGCACCCGGTACATCCAGATGTTGAACGCGCGGCCGAGCGCCTTGTAGCCGACTCCGCTCTCGGTCCAGTCGGACTGCAGGCGTGATTCCCAGAAGTCTTTCAGTTCGGCGTGTGGCTTCATCGGATGAGATTTGCAGCACACTCCCGAGCCGTCAAACCGGGACGGCCCCGATGGGGACCGTCCCGGAGGAATGGGTCAGGCGGTGCAGGCGGCGTGGACGCGGTCGGCGGCTTCGGCGAGCGGGATCTCGCTCTTCTCGCCGGTGGCGCGGTCGCGCAGCTCGACGACGCCCTGGGCGAGGCCGCGGCCGACGATGAGGATGGTGGGCAGGCCGAGGAGCTCGGCGTCCTTGAACTTGACGCCGGGTGAGACCTGGGGCCGGTCGTCGACGAGGACGCGCAGGCCGCGGGACTCCAGCTCGGCGGCCAGCTCCAGGGCGACTTCGACCTGGCGCTCCTTACCGGTGCCGACGATGTGCACGTCGGCGGGGGCGACCTCGCGCGGCCACACGAGGCCGAGCTGGTCGTGGGCCTGCTCGGCGATGACGGCGACGGCGCGGGAGACGCCGATGCCGTAGGAGCCCATGGTGATGCGGACGGGCTTGCCGTCGGGGCCGAGGGCGTCGAGGCCGGCGGCGTCGGCGTACTTGCGGCCGAGCTGGAAGATGTGGCCGATCTCGATGCCGCGGTCGATGGACAGCCCGGAACCGCAGCGGGGGCAGGGGTCGCCGGCGCGCACCTCGGCGGCCTCGATGAACCCGTCGGGGGTGAAGTCGCGGCCGGCGACGACGTTGACGGCGTGCTTGCCGGGCTCGTTGGCGCCGGTCACCCAGGAGGTGCCGTCGACGACGCGGGGGTCGACGAGGTAGCGGATGCCGAGGTCGCTCAGCACCTGCGGGCCGATGTAGCCGCGGACGAGGCCGGGGTGCTTGGCGAAGTCGTCGGCTTCGAAGATTGCGGGCTCGCCGGGGGCGAGCGCGGCCTCCAGGCGCTTGAAGTCGACCTCGCGGTCGCCGGGGACGCCGACGACGAGGGTCTCGACCTTGTCGGAGCCGGGGGTGGTGACCTTGACGACGACGTTCTTGAGGGTGTCGGCGGCGGTGACGGACAGGCCGTGGTGCTCGTTGAGGTGGGCGACCAGGGTGTCGATCGTGGGGGTGCCGGGGGTGTCGAGGACCTTGAGCGCGTCGAGGCCGTCGAGGGCCCGGGCGGCGGGCGCGGGGGTGGTGACGGCTTCGGCGTTGGCGGCGTAGCCGCAGGAGTGGCAGGCGACGAAGGTGTCCTCGCCGGTGGGGGTGGGGGCCAGGAACTCCTCGGAGGCGGAGCCGCCCATCGCGCCGGAGGTGGCGAACACGATCTTGTACGTGATGCCGAGGCGGTCGAAGGTGCGGATGTAGGTGTCGCGGTGGGCCTCGTAGGAGCGCTTGAGGCCGTCGTCGTCGAGGTCGAAGGAGTAGGAGTCCTTCATGATGAACTCGCGGCCGCGCAGGATGCCGGCCCGGGGCCGTGCCTCGTCGCGATATTTCGTCTGAATTTGGTAAAGGGTGACCGGATAGTCCTTGTAGGAGGAATATTCGCCCTTCACCAGATCGGTGAACAGCTCCTCGTGCGTGGGGCCGAGCAGATAGTCGGCGCCCTTGCGGTCCTTGAGCCGGAAGAGCGTGTCGCCGTATTCGGTCCAGCGGCCGGTGGCCTCGTAGTATTCGCGGGGCAGCAGGGCGGGGAAGAGCACTTCCTGGCCGCCCATCCGGTTCATCTCCTCGCGGACGACGCGGGCGACGTTCTCCATGACGATCTTGCCGAGCGGGAGCCAGGAGTAAATGCCGGGCGCGACGCGGCGCACGTAACCGGCGCGGACGAGGAGCTTGTGGCTCGGCACTTCCGCGTCTGCCGGGTCGTCCCGCAGGGTGCGAAGAAACAACGACGACATGCGCAGCAACACGGCCACTCCTCGGTCGAGCCTGATGTGAGGGCTACAGGCTATCGACTCCGGGACGCCCGCCGCGCGCGCTCAAACCGCTACGGTGATCCAGCCGCCCATGGCCGCGGCCAGCCCGGTGGCGAACAGCCCCGCGAGCCCCACCGCGCACGCCAGCGCCCGCGCCCGGCCGCCGGCGCCCCGGCGCAGGGCGAGCACCACCCCGATGGCCCCCGCGCCGATCAGCACGGCGGGGATCGGCCAGAAGGAGCGCTCGTCGCCGATGAACCCGGGCGTCGCCCGGTCCACGACGTCGGCCAGCACGAGCGCGCCGATGACGCCGGCCGCGTAGTCGCCCCACCGGTCCTTCCTGCGGGTCACGTACGCGAGCAGGCCGGTGCCGACGAGCAGGGCGACGGTCCAGTTGAGGCCGGCGGGACTGCCGCCGATGATGTCGAAGTCGAGGTCGCCCCGCAGCGCGCTGCCGCCCATCGCGGCGACCAGCATCGACACGGCGGCCAGGAACGTGGTCAGCAGCGCCCAGCCGAACCCGGACGCGCTCGCCCCGACGGCCAGCGCCATCGCGAGGTAGACGTACGGGTCGTAGACGTGCTCCAGCCAGCCCGGCCCCCGGCCGGCGGTGATCATGCCGATGAAGCCGACGGCCAGTCCGCCCAGGAAGGCCGCCAGCAGATGACGTTCGATGCCACGCTGCCGCCGGTCGTATTCGGCGAAGTCGGCATACTCGATCGCGGTTTTCTCCATCCCCATTCCCTGGTCATCCCACCCCCGGCGATTCTCCAGGGACGACCACATCCAGATTATGTGATCGTACATAAAAGGCAAATTTCGGTTAACCGTAAGCAATCTTGGCGGTGGGAATGGGAAAAGGATCAACCGCCGAGAAGTTCTTCCCAGGGGTGGCGGGTGTTGGTGCGGCGGGTGGTGTCGAGGGCCTCGGCCAGCCGCCAGAACCCCGGGCGGGCGCGGTCGCGGACGCGGCCCACCGGGTCGACGGCGCGCAGCTCGAAGCGGACGCCCATGACGTCGAGCACCGCGCGCGAGTTGCCGCAGGGGCCCGCCGGGGTGGCGTCGAGCAGGGCGGCGACCTCGGAGGCGTAGGGGCCGTCGCGCCATTCGATGTGCCAGCTGTGGTCGGCCCCCCGCCACCAGGTCAGGTCGCGGGCCGCCTCGATGAACTCCGCCTTGGTCGCCAGCGCGGCCATGACGCGGCCGAACGCCTCGAATCTCAGCGATTCGGTCAGATGCCTCCGCGGCCCGTGCTTTCGCCTCACGAACAACCACTCTGATCGCGACCGCACCCATCCCGCAAGCCCTGGCGACCTTGAGGCCCGGGGCCCGGGAGAGGAGGATCGGGGTGAGGCGCCAGCGGATCGGGGATACATCGGATCTGGCGGGCATAGGGAGGCAGCGTGACGTTGCGCGTGGCGGTCATCGGTTCGGGACCCGCCGGGATCTACACGGCCGAGGCGCTGGTCAAGCAGTCGGCCGAGGACGTCGAGGTGGACGTGCTCGAACGGCTGCCGACGCCGTACGGCCTGGTCCGCTACGGCGTCGCGCCCGACCACACCTCGATCAAGTCGATCGCCGGCTACCTGCGCAGGGTGCTGGAGCTGCCGCAGGTGCGCTTCCTGGGCGGAGTCACGCTCGGCGAGCACCTGTCGGTGGCGGACCTGCTGACCTGCTACGACGCGGTCGTCTACGCCACCGGGGCGATGGTCGACCGGCGGCTCGGCATCCCCGGCGAGGACCTGCCGGGCAGCGTGGCGGCCACCGACTTCGTCAACTGGTACTGCGGGCATCCGGACGTCGACCCGTCGCGGTTCACGCTCGACAGCCCCGAGGTCGCGGTGATCGGCGTCGGCAACGTGGCCGTGGACGTGGTGCGGGTGCTGGCCAAGACCGCCGAGGAGCTGAGCGCCACCGACGTGCCGCACGACGTGCTCGAACGGCTCGGCGACAGCCAGGTCAAGGCCATCCACATGATCGGCCGGCGTGGCCCCGAGCACGCCAAGTTCACGCTCAAGGAGCTGCGCGAGCTCGGCGCGCTGGCCAACGCCGACGTGTGCGTGCGCCCGGAGGAGGCCGCCGTGCTCGGCGGCGACTTCCCGCGCCAGGTGCGCGGCAACATCGAGGTGCTCCAGTCGTGGGCGAGCCGCGAGCCCGCCGGCCGGCCGCGCCGCCTGGACGTGCGCTTCTGGCTGCGGCCCGTCGAGATCCTCGGCGCCGAGCGGGTCGAGGGGCTCCGGCTCGAACGGACCCGCCTGTCGGACGAGGGCCGCGTGGTGGGCACCGGCGAGTACGAGACGCTGCCGGTCGGCATGGTGCTGCGCTCGGTCGGCTACCAGAGCGTGCCGCTGCCCGGGGTGCCGTTCTCGCAGGAGACGATGACGGTGCCGAACGTGGCGGGGCGGGTGCGCGAGCGCGAGTACGTCGCGGGCTGGCTCAAGCGCGGCCCGACCGGCGTGATCGGCACGAACAAGTCCGACGCCGCCGAGACCGTCCGCACGCTGCTGTCCGACCTGGCCGGCGCCCGTCCCGGCGGGCTCGCCTCCGTCGACGGCCTGCTGGCCGAGCGGGGCGTCCGCCCGGTCACGTACGCGGAATGGCTGGAGATCGAGGCCGCCGAGGCCGAGCTGGCCAGGACGCTGGGCCGAGGCGAACGGGTCAAGCTGGTCGGCCTGGACGCCATGCTGCGAGCCTGCCGCCCCTGACCGGCCCTGTTCGGCCCTGTTCGGCCCCATTCGGAAGGCATCGGATGCTCGACTTCGACCAGGTTCACCGCGAGCAGCAGGCGCTCTACCCCGCCGCTGAGCCCGGCTGGCAGCCCGTGCACACCGTGTACGTGCCGGCCGACCGGTTCTCGGCGGGCACCGTGGCCGCGTGGGGAGAGGAGGCGCTGGGCCTGGTCAAGGCGCATCTGGCCGGGCCGGACGAGCTCGCCGGGGTGTTCGGCGTGCCCGACGGGATCGCAGGTGACGTGCACGGCAGGCTGGTGCGCAAGCTGGCTGCCGAGCCGGTCGAGGACCTGCGGGTGGACTTCGAGGACGGCTACGGCGGCGGGCCGGACGACGAGGACGGGCACGTCGACCAGGCCGTGGAGGCGCTGGCCGCGATGCACGCGGCCGGGACGCTGCCGAGGCGGTGGGGGCTGCGGGTGAAGTCGTTCGCCGACGGCGACCCGGCACGCTCGACGCGGACGCTCGACCGGTTCGTCACCGGCTTGGCCGGGCGGGCCGGCGGGCTGCCGGAGGGTTTCGTGGTGACCTTCCCGAAGGTCCTGATGGAGGCGTATCTGGGGATGTTCGCCGGGTTCCTCCAGGGGCTGGACGACCGGGCGGGGCGGCGGCTGCGGTTCGAGATGCAGGTGGAGGCGCCGCAGACGGTGCGGTTCCTGCGCGCGGGGCTGACATGCGGCGGGCGGCTGGCCGCGGCGCACTTCGGCGTGTTCGACTACACGGCGGCGATCGGGCTGCCGCCGCACGAGCAGCGGCTCGACCATCCGGCGTGCGACCATGCCAGGCACGTGATGCAGACGGCCTACGCGGGCACCGGCGTGGAGCTGTCGGACGGGTCGCTGGCCGCCTCGCCCGCCTCCGGCTCGGCGGAGGACGTACGGGCGCTGTGGCGGCGGCACGCCGGGCTGGTGCGCCACTCGCTGGCGCACGGCTTCCACCAGGGCTGGGACATGCATCCGTCCCACCTGGTGAGCAGGTTCGCCACGGTGTACTCCTTCCACCTGGCGACCTACGACTCCTACCGCGAGCGGGTGCGGGCCTGGCGGGAGCGGCGGCCGGTCGGCGGCGTCCTGGACGAGCCGGCCACGATCCGCACGCTGGAGTCGGCCCTGCGCAGGGCCGACGCGGCGCTCGGCTGACCGGCCCGGCGGCTCAGTCGCGCTCGACGAGCGCCCGCCAGCGGCGGACCATGTGCGGGTCGATGGGCTCCGACCAGTCGCGGCGCACGGCCGAGCCGACGTGGAAGGCGCGCACGCCGTAGTCGAGCAGGTCGGGCACGTGGTGGGGCTTGAGGCCGCCGCCGGCCAGGATGATGGACCCGTCTCCGGCGTCCGCGCGTCCCTTGAGCACGGGCAGGCCGTCGCCCACGCCGAGCGGCGAGCCCGCGGTGAGCACGGTCGCCAGGTTGGGCAGCAGCCGCACGGCCCGCCAGGCCGCCTGCACGTCGGCGGCGTGGTCGACGGCCCGGTGAAAGGTCCACGGCAGCGGCGAGACGGCGTGGATGAGCGCCTCCGTGGCCGCCAGGTCCACCGCGCCGGCCTCGTCGAGGAACCCGAACACGAACCCGGCGGCGCCCGCCTGCGCCAGCTCCCTGGCGTCCTGGCGCAGGCGTTCCAGCTCCTCGGGGGTCCCGGCGAACCCGGGGCCGCCGCGCAACATCACCATCTGCGGCAGCGGGCACGCGGCGGCGATGGCCGCGACCGTCTCCGGGGCGGGCGTCAGCCCGTCGGCCGCCATGTCGGCGACGACCTCCAGGCGGTCGGCGCCGCCCTCTTCAGCGGCCACGGCGTCGCGCACGTCAAGCGCGATCACCTCAAGGAGGGATCCGGTCATGCAGCAGAGGTTATATGGTGCTCTGCACCTTTTTGCGCGAATAGAGATCCCCGCGTTCGCCCGGCCGGAGAACCCCGGGGACCGGCGTCAGGCGCTGATCAGCTCGGGCAGGGTCAGATCGCGGAAGGCCGTGATCGCCGAGTCGGCCGCCGGGCGCTGGAAGAGCGCGCCGGACGCGCGATGCGGCAGGTCCACCGTGCGCACGTGCCGGAAGCCCCGGCCCCGGTAGTAGTCCTGCAGCCGCCGGTTTCCCTTGGCGCAGTCCAGCCGCAGCCACGGCAGCCCCGCCGCGTACGTGGTCGCCCCGGCCCAGTCGAGCAGCGCGTCACCCAGGCCGCTGCCCGACCAGGGGCGGGCGATGGCCAGCTTGTGCACGTACAGCGCGGCGCCGGGGTCGTCGTCCGGCGCCCAGAACTCGGGGTCGGCGTGGCCGTCCAGGGCGATGGTGGCGACCGGCCGGGCCGAGCCGTCCGGGTCGAAGTAGCGCAGCTCGTCGTCGAGCAGGAACAGCACCCGCTCCTCGATCAGCGGCTCGATGCGCTCGGGGCCGAAGCCCGCCCGGGGCCACTGGCGTACGCCCCGGGTGTGCAGCCACTCGGCGGTGTCGGCGAGGAGCGTGAGCACGCCCGGGAGGTCGGCGGGCTCGGCGCGGCGGAGGGTCAGCGGGTGCAGCAGCGTGTTCGCGTGCATGGGTCTGCCTTTCGTTGCGAGGGGTGGCCGAATCGACACAGAGCGTAATCGCTCAATGGGACACAAACCCGACAGGGCTAGATAACCCGATATATGCGGATAAATCGCTATTAGGGAGCGGTGCACCACTCCCCAACGCTCAGCGAGACGGCAAGCTCACTGGGCCGCGGCCGGCGGGATCACCCCCAAGCAAGGCCGCTCAGCGGCGGTCGAGCTCGTATCTGATCAGATGCTTGTCGGCAGGCAGCACCGACACCGCGACGCGCACCGGCATGTCGCCCTCGTCGTAACCGACCCGGACATAGACCACAACAGGGGTGCCAAGCTCAAGCTGGAGCCGCTCGGCCTCCTCCTGGTTGGGCATGCGGGCCCAGATGTCGTCCACCACGCGCACCTGCGCGTGTCCCAGCTCCTCCAGCACCCGGTTGGCGCCGCGCTCGATGTCCCCGGGCCGGGCGATCTCGGAGTTGGCGACCAGGTCCCGGGGGAAGTAGGAGTCGTTCGTGTTGTAGGGCTGGCCGTCCACGAACCGCAGGCGGCGGCGCACCACCGCGAGCTGTCCGTCGGCCAGCTCGAGCCGGCTGGCGATCTCCTCCACGGGGGAGACGGTCAGCACCTCGATGTACTGGCTGGGGGCACGGCCTTCCTGCGTCACGGCGTAGGCGAAGGCTTCACGCAGCTCTCCCGTGGGCTGCGGTTCCAGCTCTCGCTGCGGATAGATGAGCAGCGGCCTGCGGTCTCTGACCACCGTTCCGCGTCGTGGCGTACGCGTGACAAGCCCCTCATTGACCAACTCCCCGAGGGCCAACCTGACGGTGTTGCGGCTCACCCCATGGTCTTCCATGAGCTGCGCCTCAGTCGGCAGCTGCGCTCCGGGGCCGAGTACGCCGGAGTAGATGGCCCTTCGTAGCTCCGAAGCCACCTGCTGATACAGCACCGACCTTGCCACTTTCACCCCTTTTGTTCCAACAATTTAGACGATCTGGTTCTAGCAGGCCATCACCCCTTGACCGGACGGCATCGGGAGCCGCATCATCCATTCGTTGGTACAAATCCATCGAAAGGCCGGTGAGGGGGTGAGGGCCGGTGGTGCCGGTCCACGCGGGTACGCCGTACCTGCCCTGGGACTCCCCCCGTGATGCAACACGTTTACTGCGTTACGCGTTGCCTCGCCAGGGATTCACCCACACCTACCAGAGCAGCGGGTACGGTATGTCCGCACTTTCCGAGTCAGCCGAGCTGAACGTGTGGTGCGAGGACGGGTCCCTCGTCTGGCACGAGGGGAGCGCCCCCGTCCGCCACCCCATCGACGACCCGGCCGGCGCGGCGGATCGCATCGCCGCAGGTTACCGACACCCGGAGTCCTCGCAAGAGGGTCACTCCCCCACCATCTCCGTGCGCGAACCCACGGTCTAGGACTCCATCCCTCGCCGGAGTCCTGGCGCCGCCGCTCACGGGGCAGGAAGCGCGCCCTGGCGGGTCCCCCACGCCCGCCTGGGCGCGCGATCCACTCCAGAGGCCCTAGCAAGCGCTTGGGCCTCTTTCGCGTTACGATGAGGCCGGCGCGGCGGGCGTACCGCTTGACAGCCTTCCGGGGGCGAGCCTAACGTCCAAGCAAGCGCTTGGTTTATACGAGGAGGCGGCCCATGACCCCCCACGCTGCCCGGCCCATCGCGCCGAGCCGGCACCCGGGCCTGGCGATCCCCCGGCCGCGCCGCACCCCGGCCGCCGCCACTCCCCCCGCGCCCGCCGTTCCGACCGCTCCCGCCGTCCCGGTGGTTCCCGCGCCCCGGCCCGACAGCGCGCGGTTCCGGTCGGTGCTCGGCCGGTTCGCCACCGGCGTCGTCGCCATCACCGCGCTCGACCCGGTCGACGGCAGCCCGTGCGGCCTGGCGGCCAACTCCTTCACCTCGGTGTCGCTGGACCCGCCGCTGGTGGGCTTCTGCGTGGCCCACACCAGCACGAGCTGGCCCCGGCTGCGCGCCACCCGCGCCGTGACCGTGAACGTGCTGGCCGAGCACCAGCGCGCGGCCTGCGCCCAGCTCGCCTCGCGGGGCGGCGACAAGTTCGCCGGCCTCGGCTGGACGCCGTCCCCCGCCGGCAACCCGGTGCTCGACGGCGCGCTCGCCTGGCTCGACTGCTCGATCGAGGCCGAGCACCGGGCCGGCGACCACATGATCGTGGTGGCCCGGGTGCACCGGTTCGACACGCTCGGCGACGGCGGGCCGCTGCTGTTCTTCCGAGGCGGTTACGGAGCGTTCACGTCCGCCCCCTAGGCGCGGGACCTGGGCCGCTCTACTGTCCGCAGTATGGGCACACGCTCCTCGTACCTGCTCGACGTCCTGATGACGGAGTTCGGTGAGTCGATCACCACCGATCCGTCCGCATTCAGGCGCAAGTTCCGGAAGATGGCGGCCTCCCCCTTCGCGTTCTACCGGGGCAGCGCCTGCCTGTTCTACGCCGACCTCACCGGGCCGTTCGCCGACGACTCCTACCTGGACGAGGCCACCAGCCGGGTGTGGATCCACGGCGACCTGCACGCGGAGAACTTCGGCACGTACATGAACGCCTCCGGCGTGCTGGTCTTCAACGTCAACGACTTCGACGAGGCGTACGTGGGCCCGTACGTCTGGGACCTCAAGCGGTTCGCCGCCAGCGTCGCCCTGCTCGGCTACGCCAAGGCGCTGTCGGACGCGGCGATCGGCGAGCTGGTCGGCGGGTTCGCGGGGGCGTACCTGACCGAGCTGACGGCGATCGCCCGGGGCGGCGACGACGCGATCGGCTCGCTCACCCTCGACACCACCTCGGGCGTGCTGCACCGGGTGCTGCAGACGGCCCGGCTCAGCACGCGGGTGGCGATGCTGGACGCGGAGACCGTGGTGGAGGACTACGACCGGCGCTTCGCGTTCATGGAGGGGCGCGTGCCGGTGGCCGACGGGATGCGGGCGTCGGTGCGGGCCGCGTTCGAGGACTACCTGACCACGCTGCCCGCCCCGGCCACCCCGGCGAACCCGGTCGAGCACGTCATCAAGGACATGGCGCTGCGCAAGGGCGTGGGCATCGGCTCGGCCGGGCTGCCCTCCTACAACCTGCTGCTGGAGGGCCGTTCGCAGGCCCTGGAGAACGACGTCATCCTCTACATGAAGCAGGCCCAGGTCCCGGCCGTGGCCCGGTACGTCACCGACGAGAAGGTCTCCCGCTACTTCCGGCACCAAGGGCACCGGACCGCCGAGTCGCAGCGCGCCCTCCAGGCGTACGCCGATCCGTGGCTCGGCCACACCACGCTGAACGGCGTCGGCCAGCTCGTCGCCGAGGTGTCCCCGTACTCGGCCGACCTCGACTGGGACGACGTGAACGAGCCCGCCGAGCTGCACGCGATCGTGCGGGACCTGGGGCGGGCGGTGGCGCGCATGCACGCGGTCGCCGACGACGACTCCAGCCACGACCTGGTGAGCTTCTCGACGGAGGCGGCGATCGTGGCGGTGGCCGGCGGCGACGCGGGCGGGTTCACCGCGATGCTGGTGGAGTTCGCGCACCGCTACGGGGCGCAGGCCCGCGAGGACCACCGGCGGTTCGTGGACCTGTTCCGCAACGGCCGCCTTCCAGGGGTGTGACGACCGACCGGTCGGTATGGCATGCTTCCGGAATATGACTCTGTTCTCGGTGGAAGGCAAGACAGTCGTCGTCACGGGCGGGTCGCGCGGCATCGGCCGCATGATCGCGGCAGGGTTCGCGGCGGCCGGCGCGAAGGTCCACATCACCGCCCGCAAGGCGGCCGAGGTCGAACGGACGGCCGCCGAGCTGGGCTGCTCCTCGGTGGTCGCCGACCTGTCCACCTCCGAAGGGGTGGCCGCGCTGGAGGCGGCCGTGGACGGCCCGGTGCACGTCCTGGTCAACAACGCGGGCGCCACCTGGGGCGCGCCGCTCGCGGACTATCCGGAGAGCGCCTTCGACAAGCTCTGGAACATCAACGTCAAGGGCGTCTTCTACGTCACCCAGCGCCTCCTGCCCCAGCTGCGCGAGGCCGCCACCGCCGACGACCCGGCACGGGTGATCAACGTCGGGTCCATCGACGGGATCAAGGTGCCGTCGATGGAGACGTTCGCCTACTCGGCCACCAAGTCCGGCGTCCACATGCTGACCCGGCACCTGGCCAAGCAGCTAGCCCGCGAGCACATCACGGTCAACGCGCTGGCCCCCGGGCCGTTCGAGTCCAAGATGATGGCCTTCGCGCTCGACGACCCCGCCACGCGCGACGCCATCTCGGCGAGCGTGCCGCTGGGCCGGATCGGCCGCCCCGACGACATGGCCGGAGCGGCGATCTTCCTGGCGTCGCGGGCCGGGGCCTACCTGACCGGGACCGTCATCCCGGTGGACGGCGGCATCTCCTGCTGACCGGCCCAAGTCAGAGCAGCTCGCGCAGCGCCGTGGCCAGGCTCGCCGCCGCACCCGGCTCGTAGCGCAGATAGAGGTACGGCTCCGTCAGCTCCAGCTCGATGACCGCCGGGCTGCCGTCGGGGAGCCGGACCAGGTCGATCCGGGCGTAAAGAAGGGCCTGGGGGATGGCGGCAAGCACCTTCTCCGCGAGTTCGACCTGGTCCGGGGCCGGGGTGCGCACTTCGGCCCGTGCGTTGTCGGCACCGGTCATGCCGGGCGTGAGCATCGGGGTGCGCCGGACGGCGTGGCTGAGACGGCGGTTGAAGTAGAGGAGCGAGGTCTCGCCCTCGGCCTCGACCATGTCGAGATAGGGCTGGACCATGGGGGTGCGGCCGGCGGCCTCCAGGGCCGCGGCGTGCGCACCGGCCCGGTCGCGGTCGGTGGTCCTGATCGTGTCGCGGGCGCCCGCGGAGATCGCGGGCTTGACGACGTACTCGTCCCAGCGCGGCAGGTCGTGCGCCGACCAGTGCGTCGGCACCGTCGGAACGCCGAGGTCGCGCAGATAGGTCTTGTCGGTGTTGGCCTCGATGACGGAGGCCGGGTTGAGGAGCCGGGAAACCTGCTCCACCCGCCTGGTCCAGGCCAGGAACTCCGCCCTGCGGTCGACGTAGTCCCAGACCGAGCGGACCACGACGGCGTCGTAGGCGCTCCAGTCGACGCCGGGGTCGTCCCAGCGTTCGGTGCCACCTTCGATGCCCTGTTCGCGCCAGGCGGCCAGGGCGAGCTCGCGCTCGTCGTCGTGCGTGTCGGGGTCGTCAAACGTCGCATATGCACAGGTAGCCATCCGCTGATGCTAATAGCGGACAGAACAAATGCCGATTGCGGGCCTGCTGGTTACGGGGTGGCTGGCTACGGGGTTGGTCGTTGCGGGGCTTATTGCGGAGGGGTTGATGCCGGAGAGGGGCCCACGCGCCCGTGCCCAGGCCCGGGCGCGTGGGCGGAGGTCACTAGTCGACCTCGACCTCCTGGCGGGCGGCGCTGTCGTCGGTCGCCACGTTGGCGTTGCCGTTGATGTTGTTGACGTTGGTCGAACCCCAGCCGCCGACGTTGCTGGTGCCGATGTTGGCGAAGTTGTTGCCCGTCTGCGACGACTCCTCGTTCCAGCTCGAGTTGTCGTTACGCGTGTCGGCCTGGGCCGGGGCGGCGAGCAGGGTGGCGCCGGCAGCGGCGGCCACGACGAAACCGGTCACGCAGAGCTTCTTGATCATGTCGATGTTCCTTCCGATGAGTGTTGCTGTTACGGGCCCGCCGGACGGGGCCGGCGGAATCGGGGAAGGCGGATCGCCTAGTAGAAGATGTAGGTCACGGAGATGCTTCCGTCGGAAGCGGTCGTGGCGATGCCGTTGAGGTTGTTGACGTTGACCGAGCGTCCCCACCCTTTGTTGGAGGCGCCGACGTGCGCGAAGTTGTTGCCGGCCTGGGAGGACTCGGAGTTGGTGCTCCAGTTGTCACTCCAGGTGTCCGCGTGAGCCGGGGCGGCCAGCAGCGTTACGCCCGCCGCCGCCGCGACCACGGCACCCGCCGCGCACAGCTTCTTGATCACTACAGCTCCTTCGCCAGAGGATTGGCTTCCAGGGGCAGCAGGCATGGGCCCGAGGTGACTACCGCCCCTTTGACCTGTCTTGACCCGGAGAGGTCAAGGTCAAAGCGAGCATATAACTATGGGTTGCCAATCGGTAGCTTTGAGTAATTAGAAGATTCTTCTGTGCCATGCTCGCTGACAGGAGGTGGCAGCGAGGGCCGTCTAGCGTCCGGCGCATGATCTACGAGTTGCGCCGCTACACGCTGCGGCCGGGGCGGCGGGAGACTCTGCTGTCGCTGTTCGAGCGGGAGTTCGTCGAGACGCAGGAGGCCGTCGGTATCGACGTCATCGGCCAGTTCCGCGACCTCGACGACCCCGACGCCTTCCCCTGGATCCGGGCGTTTCCCGACATGGCGGCCAGGAAGGCCGCGCTCACCGCGTTCTACACCGGACCGGCGTGGCAGGCGCACCGGGAGGCGGCCAACGCCACCATGATCGACTCGACCGACGTGCTGCTGCTGCGGCCCGCCGGGGGTCGTCTGCCCCGATGGGACCGGCCTCCCCTGGGTTCCGGGGAGGCGACCTCGTCACTGTGGGTGGCCACGATCTACCACGTCGGGCCGGGGTTCGAGGCGTTCTTCGCCGACGAGGTGGCGCCCCTGCTGGCGGCCGGCGGGACGCCTCCGGTGGCCTGCTTCGCCACCGAGCATGCGGAGAACACCTACCCCTTGCTGCCCGTCCGTACGGGGGAAGAGGTGTTCGTGTGGTTCGCCCGCTTCGAGAGGGAAGCGGACGAGCGGGTGGTCGACGTCCCGGCGCTCGCCCAGCGGCTCACCGCGCCACCCCGCCGCCTCCGCCTCACCCCCACCCCCCGCTCCACCCTCCGCTGACCCGGGCCACCGCACCGCAACCGGACCCAAGGCGGAGCGCGAGCCGAGGCGAGGCGCGGGCCGAGGCGGGGGCGCGGGCTGAGAGGGAGCCAGCGCCCGGCCGAAGGTTCAGCCGCCCACCGGAGCGGACGCGGAGGCACACCCTCCCACGGGGCCGCCGAGGGCCGACGCAGGGTGGGCGCCCCAGGCAGAGCGGCCCCCCGCAGGGCGGCCCCGGCGCGGGCCCAAGGTGGGGCTTCGGCGCAGGAGGCGGACGCGGGTGCCCACCCCGGCAGGACCGCTGGGGGCCCACTCTGGAGGGCCGACGCGGGAAAGGGCGGTCCCAGGTGGGGGTCGGCGCAGGAGGCAGGTGCGGTCGCGGGGCCGGCGCGGAGCCGGGGGCCGACCGGGCACGGAGGGGCGGGCACGGAGGGGTGGGCACGGAGGGGCGGGCGCGGAGGGGCGGGCACGGAGGGGTGGGC
>NZ_JBGNUU010000044.1:0-17327 GCF_041950485.1 Nonomuraea sp. ATR24 | reverse complement strand
ACCTGTTCCAACAGCGGAGCTCCTGTGGTGAGGATGTCTTGGAGTGACAGACCTCTTCTACAGCGGCTCCGCTGCTTTGTTCACCGGTCTTGACGAACAGCCCTCTCCCTTAACTGAACGGCGTTGCGTCTAGAGGTCGAGCAGGGGCTCCAGGCCGACGGTGAGGCCAGGGAGCTCGCGCACCCGGCGCACGCCGAGCAGCACGCCGGGGGCGAACGCGGAGCGGCTCATGGTGTCGTGGCGGATCGTGAGCGTCTCGCCGTCGCCGCCGAGCAGCACCTCCTGGTGGGCGATCAGCCCGGCCAGGCGCACCGCGTGCACCCTGACCCCGTCGACGTCGGCGCCGCGCGCGCCGTCGAGCTCGGTGGTGGTGGCGTCGGGCATGGCGGGGGACCCGGCCTTGGCGCGCGACTCGGCCACCAGCTCGGCGGTGCGCCGGGCGGTGCCCGACGGGGCGTCGGCCTTGCCGGGGTGGTGCAGCTCGACGATCTCGACCGACTCGAAGTGACGCGCCGCCTGGGCGGCGAAGTGCATCATGAGCACGGCGGCGATGCCGAAGTTGGGGGCGATGAGGCAGTTGGTGCCCGGGGAGGCGGCCAGCCAGCCGCGCACGGTGTCGAGCCGCCCGGCGTCGAACCCGGTGGTGCCCACCACCGGGTGCACGCCGTGCGCGATGGCCCACTCCAGGTTGCCCATGACCACGTCGGGATGGGTGAAGTCGACCACCACCTCCGCGCCGTCGAGGCCCTCGATGGGGTCGTCCTTGTCGAGCGCGGCCACCAGCTCCATGTCGGCGGCCGCCTCGACCGCCCTGCACACTTCGACGCCCACGCGGCCTCGCGCGCCGAGCACACCTACCCTGATCACGGGGTCAACCTTATACCGCTCAGGCGATCGCGCCGGAGAAGTCCTTGTCCCCGTACGGGCCGATGACGGCGAGCGTGAGCGGCCGGTTGAACACGTCGGCGGCCACGCCGGCGATCTCGTCGGCGGTGACGGCCTCGATGCGGGCGAGCACCTCGTCCACGGAGAGCAGTTCCTCGTAGACGAGCTCGTTCTTGCCGATGCGCGACATGCGCGAGCCGGTGTCCTCCAGGCCGAGCACGAGCCCGCCGCGCATCTGGCCCTTTCCGCGGACGATCTCGTCCTCGGTCAGGCCGTCGGCCACCACCCTGGCCACCTCGTCCCGGCAGATCTTGAGCACGTCGTCGATCTTCGACGGCAGGCAGCCGACGTAGATGCCGAACTGGCCGGTGTCGGCGTAGGCCGAGGTGTAGCTGTAGGCGGAGTAGGCCAGGCCGCGCTTCTCCCGGATCTCCTGGAACAGCCGCGACGACATGCCGCCGCCGAGCGCGGCGTTGAGCACGCCGAGCGCGAAGCGGCGGTCGTCGGTGCGCGACATGCCGGTGGTGCCGAGGACGAGGTTGGCCTGTTCGGTCGGCCGGTCGAGGACGCGGACGCCGGAGCGGGCCGGGGCGCCGGGGCCGCTGGTGCGCGGCGGAGCGTAGTCGACCGGGCCCGTCAGGGCGCCCGAGCGCTCGTAGGCCCGCATGACCAGCTCCACGACCTCCTCGTGGCGCACGTTGCCCGCCACCGAGACGACCGTGCGCAGCGGCCGGTAGTAGCGGTGGTAGTACTCGGCGATGCGGTCGCGGCCGAGCGCGTTGATCGACTCGACCGTGCCGAGGATGGGCCGCCCGATCGGCGAGTCGCCGTAGAGGGCGGCCGCGAACTGCTCGTGCACCACGTCGGACGGGTCGTCGTCGTGCATGGCGATCTCCTCCAGGATCACGCCCCGCTCCGACTCGACGTCGTCCTCGGTGACGAGCGAGCTGGTCACCACGTCGGCGAGCACGTCGACGGCGATCGGCAGATCCTCGTCGAGCACCCGCGCGTAGTAGCAGGTGTACTCCTTGGCGGTGAAGGCGTTGATCTCCCCGCCGATGCCCTCGACGGACGCCGAGATCTCCATGGCGTCACGGGTGGGCGTGCCCTTGAACAGCAGGTGTTCGAGGAAGTGGGTGGCCCCCATGTGCTCGGGGGCCTCATCACGCGAGCCGATGCCGACCCACATGCCGACCGCGACACTGCGCACGGTCGGCATGGTCTCGGTCACCACGCGCAGCCCACCGGGGAGGACGGTGCGCTTGACGACCCCGGCCCCGTCCCGGCCGGGATGCAGCGTGGTTGTGATCACGAGTTGCGGTCGTCCCCATCGTCGGCGCGGGGCGCGCGGACCCGGGTGCGGGTGCGGCGCGGACGCTCCTCGCGCGGCTTGTCGTCGCCTGCCGGGGCCGCGGCCTCGGGCTCGGCGTCGCCGCCGGCCTCGGCCTTGGCCTCCTTCTCGGCCGCCTCCTTCTCGATGACCTCGACGGGCACCAGGGAGAGCTTGCCGCGCTGGTCGATCTCGGCGATCTCCACCTGGATCTTCTCGCCGACGCTCATCACGTCCTCGACGTTCTCGATGCGCTTGCCGCCGTGCAGCTTGCGGATCTGCGAGACGTGCAGGAGGCCGTCCTTGCCGGGCATCAGCGAGATGAACGCGCCGAAGGCGGCGATCTTGACGACCGTGCCCAGGTAGCGCTCGCCGACCTCCGGCATGTGCGGGTTGGCGATGGCGTTGATCGCCGACCGGGCCGCCTCGGCCGAGGGGCCGTCGGTGGCGCCGATGTAGATCGTGCCGTCGTCCTCGATGGTGATCTCGGCGCCCGTGTCGTCCTGGATCTGGTTGATCATCTTGCCCTTCGGGCCGATGACCTCGCCGATCTTGTCCACCGGGACCTTGATCGTGATGATGCGCGGCGCCGTCGGGTTCATCTCCGCCGGGGAGGCGATGGCCTCCTGCATGACGTCGAGGATCGCCAGGCGGGCGCCCTTGGCCTGCTTGAGCGCGCCGGCCAGCACCGAGGCGGGGATGCCGTCGAGCTTGGTGTCGAGCTGGAGCGCGGTGATGACGTCGCGGGTGCCGGCGACCTTGAAGTCCATGTCGCCCATGGCGTCCTCGGCGCCGAGGATGTCGGTCAGCGTGACGTAGTCGTCACCCTCGCCGATCAGGCCCATCGCGATGCCCGCGACCATCTCCTTGAGCGGCACACCGGCGTCGAGCAGCGCCATCGTGGAGGCGCAGACCGAGCCCATCGAGGTGGAGCCGTTGGAGCCGAGCGCCTCGGAGACCTGGCGGATGGCGTACGGGAACTCCTCGCGCGAGGGGAGGACCGGGATGAGCGCCCGCTCGGCGAGCGCGCCGTGGCCGATCTCACGGCGCTTGGGCGAGCCCACGCGGCCGGTCTCACCGGTGGAGTAGGGCGGGAAGTTGTAGTTGTGCATGTAGCGCTTGGTCCGCTCGGGGTTGAGCGTGTCGATGACCTGCTCCATGCGCAGCATGTTCAGCGTGGTGATGCCCAGGATCTGGGTCTCGCCGCGCTCGAACAGGGCCGAGCCGTGCACCCGGGGCACCACGTGGACCTCGGCCGACAGGGCGCGGATGTCCTTGGTGCCGCGGCCGTCGATGCGGACGCCCTCGTTGATGACCCGCTCGCGCATGAGCTTCTTCATCGCCGAGCGGTAGGCGGCGGAGATCTCCTTCTCGCGGCCCTCGAACTCCGGCAGCAGCTTCTCGGCGGCGACCGCCTTGATGCGGTCGAGCTCGTTCTCGCGCTCCTGCTTGCCCGCGATGGTGAGGGCGGCGGCCAGCTCGGTCTTCACCGCGGCCTCGACCGCGGCGTAGACGTCCTCCTGGTAGTCGGGGAAGACCGGGTATTCGGCCGTCTCCTTGGCGGCGACCTGGGCGATGCGGCCCTGGGCCTCGCACAGCACCTTGATGAACGGCTTGGCGGCCTCCAGGCCCTCGGCGACCGTCTCCTCGGTGGGGGCGACGGCGCCGTCGGCGACCAGCTTGAGCGTGTCGCGGGTGGACTCGGCCTCGACCATCATGATCGCGACGTCGCCGTCGTCGAGCAGGCGGCCGGCCACGACCATGTCGAACGTGGCGCGCTCCAGCTCGGGGTGGGTCGGGAAGGCGACCCACTGGCCGTCGATCAGCGCGACGCGCACGCCGCCGATCGGGCCGGAGAAGGGCAGCCCGGCGAGCTGGGTGGACAGCGAGGCGGCGTTGATGGCGACCACGTCGTAGAGGTGCTCGGGGTTGAGCGCCATGATCGTCGCGACGACCTGGATCTCGTTGCGCAGGCCCTTGACGAACGAGGGGCGCAGCGGCCGGTCGATCAGGCGGCAGGTGAGGATGGCGTCCTCGGAGGGACGGCCCTCACGGCGGAAGAACGAGCCGGGGATGCGGCCCGCGGCGTACATGCGCTCCTCGACGTCGACCGTGAGCGGGAAGAAGTCGAGGTTTTCCTTGGGGTTCTTGGACGCGGTGGTCGCGGACAGGACCATCGTGTCGTTGTCGAGATAGGCGACGGCGCTGCCGGCCGCCTGACGCGCGAGCCTGCCGGTCTCGAACCGGACCGTGCGCGTGCCGAATGAGCCGTTGTCGATGACGGCTTCAGCAGTGTGGACACCCTCCACGGGGGACCTCCTTGGTCAGTCGGTCTCCCGCGCCCATTTCACCGGCACCCTCGTTAGGTGCAGCGCCGGTCTTCGATCGAAGCGCCCGGTCTTGGTTACCGGAAGCCACTACCGAGGACCGGCCCGCAGGCGTCGCGGGTCGCATGGTGCTGAGCGGACGCGGGGGCTCTCAGTGTCTCGGATATTCAGTTGTACGTCAGGCGCGTGCGGCGGTGCCGCTCGACGCGCCGGACCATATGAGAAGGGAGCGGCGAGGCACGCCGCTCCCTTTCCATGTTATCGGCGCAGGCCGAGCCGCTCGATGAGCGAACGGTAACGCGCGATGTCGACCTTCTGCAGGTACTTCAGCAGGCGACGACGGCGACCGACGAGCAGCAGCAGGCCACGACGGCTGTGGTGGTCGTGCTTGTGGGTCTTCAGGTGCTCGGTGAGCTCGCTGATGCGCTTGCTGAGCAGCGCGATCTGCACCTCGGGCGACCCGGTGTCACCGTCGACGGTCGCGTACTCCGCGATGATGGTCTTCTTGGCAGCGGTGTCGAGGGACACGGCTCTCCTTCTTCTACGGGCACGCGTGAATGAAACAGAAATGTTGCGAACGACCGTGCGTGCCTACAGTCGCCGCGCGAAGGCCGTCAGGGCAGCGCACAGCACCGCCGTTACAGAGCCGACATGCAAGGTTACCACCTCATGCGTACTGCGCGGCGTACTCCTCCGTCGGCTCGATGTTGGTGATCACGTCGATGAGCACGCCCGTGGGGTCGGCGACGATGAAGTGGCGCTGGCCGAAGTCCTCGCTGCGCAGCTCCAGCTCGGGCTTCAGGCCGCCGTCGAGGACGAGCCGCCGCCATTCGGCGTCGACGTCGGCGACCTCGAAGTTGAGCAGCACGCCGGCGGCCCTCTTCCGGTACGCCTCGGGCAGCGTCGGGTGCGTGTGGTCGAGCAACGCCAGCTCGTACGCGCCCCGGCGCAGGCTCACGTACCAGTCTGCCTCGAACGTCACCTCGAACCCGAACCGCTCGACGTAGAAGTCACGCGACTCGGCC
Source organism: Nonomuraea sp. ATR24 (assembly GCF_041950485.1). Classification (NCBI taxonomy): domain Bacteria; kingdom Bacillati; phylum Actinomycetota; class Actinomycetes; order Streptosporangiales; family Streptosporangiaceae; genus Nonomuraea; species Nonomuraea sp. ATR24. The sequence goes on along the minus strand of NZ_JBGNUU010000044.1, from coordinate 11,760 downwards.
ACCTTGTCGGTGCAGATGACCGGATAGTAACTGCTGAGCTCCATGCCCAACTCCTTTCACATACCGATGGTACGCTAAATGGCATACCGGCGGTATGTCAAAGAGGAGCGCAGGATGACCAGGGCAGAGCAGCGCGAACGCACCAGGAAGACGCTGATCAGCGTGGCCAGGCGGCTGTTCGCCGGGCACGGCTACGCGGCGGTGGGGCTGGCCGAGATCGTGCGCGAGTCCGGCGTCACCAAGGGCGCCCTCTACCACCACTTCGACGGCAAGGCCGAGCTGTTCAGGGCCGTGCTGGAGGAGGTGCAGCAGGAGGTCGCGGCCCGGGTGGCGGCCGCCGCCGACGCCGAGTACGGCGCGTGGGCGCAGCTCAAGGCGGGCTGCGCCGCGTTCCTGGCGGCGGGCGCGGACCCCGAGGTGCAGCGCATCATGCTGGTCGACGGGCCCGCCGTGCTGGGCTGGAGCGAGTGGCGGGCGATGGACGAGGCCGCCTCGGCCCGCCACCTGGCCGAGGCGCTGACCGCGCTGATCGACGAGGGCGTGATCGCGCCCCAGCCGGTCGCCCCGCTGACCCACCTGCTGTCGGGGGCGATGAACGAGGCCGCGCTCTGGCTGGCCGGATCGGCGCGGCCCGGCGACCTGGCCGACACCCAGGCCGCGCTGTCGAGACTGCTCGACTCCCTGCGTTGAGGAGCGTGTTAGGAGGTCAGCCGCCTGGCCTCGTCGACGTCGGCGTGGATCTGCGCGACGAGCTCCTCGATCGAGTCGAAGCGGGTGTTGCCGCGCAGCCGCGCCGCGAACTCCACCGCCACGTGCACGCCGTACAGCTCCAGGTCGTCGCGGTCGAGCGCGTACGCCTCGACGGTGCGCGGCACTCCCTCGAACGTGGGGTTGGTGCCGACGGAGATGGCGGCGGGCCAGCGCTCGCCCTCGTAGAGGGCCGGCAGGTTGGCCACGGGCACGCACTCCAGCCAGCCGGCGTAGACGCCGTCGGCGGGGATGGCCGTCTGCGGCGGGGTCTCGACGTTGGCCGTCGGGAAGCCGAGCTGACGGCCGCGCTGGTAGCCGCGCACCACGACGCCCTCCACCCGGTGCGGGCGGCCCAGGTCGGCGGCGGCGCCCGCGACGTCGCCGTCGGCCACCCGCCTGCGGATCTCCGTCGAGGAGACCGCGTCGAGCAGCGGCACCTCCTCGACCGTGAAGTCGAACTTGTCGCCCAGCGCGCGCAGCACCTCGGCGTCACCGGCGGCGCGGTGGCCGAACGCGAAGTCCTCCCCCACCACGACCACGGCCGCGCGCAGGTCGTCGGCGAGCACCTCCTGGGCGAACTCGGCCGGGCTCAGCTCCGACATCTCCACCGTGAACCCGAGCACCCGCACCTCCTGCACGCCCAGCCCGGCCAGCAGGCCGGCCCGGCGGCGCGCCGCCGTCAGCCGCAGCGGCCGGTAGCCGGGCCGCACGACCTCCTCCGGATGCGGCTCGAACGTGAGCGCCACGGACCGCATCCCGCGCTCGCGGGCGATCTCCACGGCCCGCCCGGCCACCCGCTGGTGACCCCGGTGCACCCCGTCGAACACGCCGATCGTGACGACAGACCTCTCCGAATCCCGCACGCCCGGCCCCATTCGCTTCGTGGCGGATCAATCCCTGAACAAGCCTGCCATGCGCGGCCCCGTTACCCGCAATCGGGCGGGTACGATCGTCCCCACCATGCCTCAGTACGCCTTTCTCATCCTGCCTGCCTTCAACCGCGTCTACGGGGAGAGCGCGCCCCGGCTCACCCGCTCCGAGCTGGCGGTCTTCGCCGGACGGGCGCTGCCGGGCGGCGTCTCGGGCATCGAGGAGCGGCTGATCGGCGGCCTGCCCTACGTCACGTTCGAGACGGCCGGGCCGCTCGGCGCGGACGAGGTCGCGCGCCTGTCCAACCTGTCGTCGGTCTACGCGCTGTTCGAGCGGGAGGGCGAGCTGCTGCGCCCGCTGACGATGCGCCCGCTCGACCGGCTGAGCAGCGACCTGATCACGATCCAGAAGTACGCCGGCAAGACGAACGAGCACTTCACCAAGCTGCTGCTCAACGTCACGGCGCTGGCCACCGACTTCCCGATGGACGCCCGGCTGTCCGTGTTCGACCCGATGTGCGGGCGCGGCACGACGCTCAACCAGGCCCTCATGTACGGATATGACGCCTATGGCGTTGACGTTGACGCCAAGGACTTCGAGGCCTACTCCGGCTTCATCAAGAAGTGGCTGCGCGACAAGCGGCTCAAGCACACCGCCGAGACCGTCCCCGTCCGGCGCGAGCGCGCCCTGGTCGGGCGGCGGCTGCAGGTGACGTTCGGGCTCACCAAGGAGGCGTTCAAGGCGGGCGACACCCAGCACGTCACGGTAGTCAACGCCGACACCCTGCGCTCGCGCGAGTTCTTCAAGCCGGGCACGTTCCACCTCGTCGCCACCGACGCCCCCTACGGCGTGCAGCACGGCAGCAAGGGCGGCAGCGGGCTGTCCCGCAGCCCGCTGGAGCTGATCGCCAAGGCCGCGCCCGTCTGGGCCGGCCTGCTGCGCCCCGGCGGCGCCCTCGGCATCTCCTGGAACACCTACGGCGGCACCCGCGACGACCTCGCCGCGATCCTCGCCTCCGCCGGCCTCGACGTGGTCGCCTACCCCGACTTCGAGCACTGGGTCGACCAGGCGATCGTGCGCGACATCATGGTCGCCCGCAAACCCGCCTAGGAGACGAACACCGCGAGCGGCTTGGCCAGCCTGCCCTGCTCCTCCACCAACGCCAGCAGCTCCCCGTCGGGCCCGAACATGCCGATCGGCCCCTTGCCCAGGCCCGCCGCCGGCAGCCGGCCGCCGTGCCGCACCACGCGCGCCTCCTCGGGCGTCACGTCCCGGCGCGGGAACGCCGCCGCGACCGCCTCGCCGATCGGCAGCACCACGCACTCCTCCGTGAGCTGCTCGATCGTCCTGGCCCCGCTCAGGTCGTACGGGCCCACCCGGGTGCGGCGCAGCGCCGTCAGGTGGCCGCCGACGCCGAGCCCGGCGCCCAGGTCACGGGCCAGCGCCCGGATGTACGTGCCGGACGAGCAGCGGATCGTGGCGTCCACGTCCACCAGGTCGTCCTTCACCCGCACGTCGGTGACCTCGAAGCCGTGCACCGTCACCGGCCGCGCCTTCAGCTCCACGTCCTCGCCGGCGCGCGCCAGCTTGTAGGCGCGCTGCCCGTCCACCTTGATCGCGCTCACCTGGGGCGGGATCTGCATGATCTCCCCCGTGAGCGCGGCGACGCCCTCGTGGACGGCCTCCGGCGTCACGCCCGACGCCGAAGCCGTCGCCGTCACCAGCCCCTCGGCGTCGTCGGTGTTGGTGGTGACGCCCAGCCGGATCGTGGCCTCGTACACCTTCTCCGTCAGCGCCAGGTGCCCGAGCAGGCGGGTCGCCTTCTCCACGCCCACCACCAGCACGCCCGTCGCCATCGGGTCGAGCGTGCCCGCGTGGCCGACGCGGCGGGTGCCCGCCAGGCGGCGCAGCTTGGCCACCACGTCGTGCGACGTCCACTCGGCCGGCTTGTCCACGATGATCAGGCCACTTTCGGCCATCACGCCTCTCTCAGCAGTTCCCGGAACTTCGCCACGGTCTCCTCGACACTGTCGTGCGAGGTGAACCCTGCCGCGTTGTGATGACCGCCGCCGCCCAGCGCGGCGCAGACCGCCGCCACGTCGACGCGGCCCTTCGACCTCGTCGACACCTGCCAGGCGCCCTGGTCGTCCTCTTTCAGCACCGCCGCCACCTCCGCCTCGTCGGTGCGGCGGATCACGTCGATCAGCCCTTCGAGCTCGGAGTACGGCAGGCCGCGAGCAGCCCGGTCGACCCGGGTGACGTACGTCCACACCAGGCCGTCGTCGAGCACCACCCGGTCGAGCGCGGCGGCCATCACCTTGAGATAGCCGAACGGGGAGCGGTCCCACAGCTCCCTGGCGATCTCGTCGGTGTGCAGCCCGGTCGCCACCAGCCGCGCCGCCATCTCGTGCGCGGCGGGCGTCGTCGAGGAGTGACGGAACGACCCGGTGTCGGTCACCAGCCCCGTGTAGAGGCAGGTGGCGATGTCACGGTCGAGCGAGCCGCCCAAGCGGTAGATCAGCTGCTCGGCCAGCATCGCCGTCGCCGGGGCGCCCGGGTCGATCAGGTCGAGGGTGCCGAACCCGTCGTTGGACGGATGGTGGTCGACCACGATGAGCTGGTGCGCCCGCCTGACGCTCTCGCCGAGCAGCCCCAGCCGGGCGACCGACGGAGAGTCGAAGGTGATCATCAGCTCGGGCTCGGCCGGGTAGTCCGCCGGCGGCACCAGCATCTCCTGCCCCGGCACGAACCTCAGCAGCCTCGGCACCGTGAAGTCGTGGTCGCCGAACGAGGCCGCCACGCGCTTGCCCAACGACCGCAGCACGAAGCCCACCGCCAGCATGGACCCGAGCGCGTCACCGTCGGGCGACACGTGGCAGGCCAGCGCGATGTCCTCGGTCTGCGAGATGAGCTGGACGGCGCGCCGCCACGCCGACTCGGGCACCGGCGAGCTCGCCGGCTGCGCCGTGTCGGCGTAGACGCGGGGCGGGCGGTCCAGCCTGTCGCGCACGTCGGGTGTCACGCCGCGGGTCCCGCCTGCTCGTCGTCCTCCTCATCGGGCTTGCGATAGGGGTCGGCCTCGCCCGCGTAGGCGGCGCCCGCCGCCTTCGCCGCCACCTCGGCGTCCCGCGCCCGCGCCGCGTTGATCAGGTCGTCGAGCTGGCGGGCGCTGTCGGGCAGCGGGTCGTGCCGGAACGTGAGCGTCGGGGTGAAGCGGACGCCCGTCTGGCGGCCCACCTCGGAGCGGATGATGCCCTTGGCGCTCTCCAGCGCGGCCGCGCTGTCGGCACGCTCGGCGTCGGAGCCGAACACCGTGTAGAACACCGTCGCCTCACGCAGGTCGGCGGTGATCCGCGTGTCGGTCACGGTGACGAAGCCCAGGCGCGGGTCCTTGATCCGGCGCTCCAGCATCTCGGCGACGATCTGCTGGATGCGATCGGCGAGCTTGCGCGCTCGTGCGGCATCCACCATGTTCGCTCCCCCCTCACGCACGACGGGGCGGCCGTCGTGCTGTCGTTCACTCTTCGTCGTTGTAGAGCCGCTGCCTGGCCGACAGCAGCTCGATCTCGGGGCGGAAGGCCACCAGCCGCTCGCAGGAGTCCATCACCTCTTTGCAGTTACCCGCTGAGGCGGAGACCACCGCTATGCCGACCTCGGCCCTGCGGTGCAGGTCGTGATGGCCGGTCTCGGCCACGGCGACACCAGGAAAGCGCCGCTGGAGCTCGGCGACCAGAGGCCGCACGACAGATCGCTTCTGCTTCAGCGAATGCACGTCGCCGAGCAGGATGTCCAGGGTAAGGGCACCCACATACATCGTTGGCAAGCGCCGCTTGTGCTGGTGTCCTGAGCACGCCCGGCCTGGTGCGGCGGCAACCCTGCCCAGGCGTGCGGAAGGCGCCCCGCGGATGGTGCGCCGGGCGCCCGGCCCCGGGTGGGGGTCGGGCGCCGGGGGGTGGGGCCGCGGGGCCCCCGGCCACGGGTCAGGCCCGCGGCTTCTCCCGCATCTCGAACGTCTCGATGACGTCGTCGACCCTGATGTCGTTGTAGCCGACCCCGATGCCGCACTCGAAGCCCTCACGGACCTCGGTCGCGTCATCCTTGAAGCGGCGCAGCGACGACACGGTCAGGTTGTCCGCGACGACGACGCCGTCGCGGATGATCCGGGCCTTGCTGTTGCGCACGATCAGACCGGAGCGGACCAGCGAACCGGCGACGTTGCCGATCTTCGGCACCTTGAAGACCTCGCGGACTTCGGCGGTGCCCATCTGGACCTCTTCGAACTCGGGCTTGAGCATGCCCTTGAGGGCCGCCTCGATCTCCTCGATCGCCTGGTAGATGACCGAGTAGTAGCGGATGTCGACGCCCTCGCGCTCGGCCAGGTCGCGGGCCCGGGGCTCGGGCCGGACGTTGAAGCCGATGATGACCGCGTTGTCGTCGGCGACGGCCAGGTTGACGTCGTACTCGGTGATCGCGCCGACCGCGCGGTGCAGGACACGGAGCCTGACCTCGTCGCCGACGTCGATCTTGAGCAGGGCGTCTTCCAGGGCCTCCACCGAACCGGACACGTCACCCTTGATGATGAGCTTGAGCTCGTCGACACGACCCTTCTCAAGGTCGCTGAACAGCTCTTCGAGGGTGCGGCGACGGCTCGACTTGGCCATGTCGGCGCTGCGCTTGCGCGCCGCGCGCTGCTGGGCGATCTGCCGGGCCATCCGGTCGTCGGTGACCACGATGAAGTTGTCACCGGCGCTCGGCACCGCCGTCAGACCCATGACCAGGACCGGACGCGACGGCGTGGCCTCGTCGACCGCGTCGCCGTTGTCGTCGAGCATCGCCCGGACGCGGCCGAAGGCCTCGCCACAGACGATCGAGTCGCCGACGCGCAGCGTGCCGCGCTGGACCAGGACGGTCGCGACAGGGCCGCGGCCCTTGTCGAGGTGAGCCTCGATCGCGATGCCCTGAGCGTCCATCGTCGGGTTGGCCCGCAGGTCGAGCTCGGCGTCGGCGGTCAGCAGGATCGCCTCGAGCAGAGCCTCGATGCCGGTGCCGTTCTTCGCCGAGATGTCGACGAACATGGTCGAGCCACCGTACTCCTCGGCCACCAGGCCGTACTCGGTGAGCTGGGCACGGACCTTGTTCGGGTCGGCGCCCTCCTTGTCGACCTTGTTCACCGCGACCACGATCGGCACGTCGGCCGCCTGGGCGTGGTTGAGAGCCTCGATCGTCTGAGGCTTCACACCGTCGTCGGCCGCGACCACCAGCACCGCGATGTCGGTGGACTTGGCGCCTCGGGCACGCATGGCGGTGAACGCCTCGTGACCCGGGGTGTCGATGAAGGTGACCCGGCGCTCTTCGCCCTCGTGCTCGGTGGAGACCTGGTAGGCACCGATGTGCTGGGTGATGCCGCCGGCCTCGCGCGCCGCCACGTTGGTCTTGCGGATGGCGTCGAGCAGCTTCGTCTTACCGTGGTCGACGTGACCCATGACGGTCACGACCGGCGGACGCGGGGCCAGGTCGGCCTCGTCGCCCTCGTCCTCGCCGAACTCGATGTCGAAGGCCTCGAGAAGCTCGCGGTCCTCCTCCTCCGGGCTGACGACCTGGATGTTGTAGTCGAGCTCGGCGCCGAGGAGCTGCAGCGTCTCCTCGTTGACCGACTGGGTCGCCGTCACCATCTCGCCGAGGTGCAGCATGATCTGCACGAGCGAGGCGGGGTTGGCGCCGATGCGGTCGGCGAAGTCGGACAGCGAGGCGCCGCGCGGCAGCCTGATCGTCGCGCCGTTGCCACGGGCGACCTGCACACCGCCGATCGCCGGAGCCGACATGTTGTCGAACTCCTGGCGCCTCTGACGCTTGGACTTGCGGCCACGCGCCGGACGGCCACCGGGACGCCCGAAGGCTCCCGCCGTGCCGCCGCCACGACCACGGCCACCGCCGCCGGGACGACCGCCGAAGCCGCCGCCACCGGGACCGCCGGTGCCCGTGCGCTGACCGGTGCCGCCGCCACCCGGGCGACCGGCGAAACCGCCGCCGCCACCGGGACGACCGCCACCGCCGCCACCCGGACGGCCACCGCCGCCACCGGGACGGCCGCCGCCACCGCCACCGCCGCCCGGACGGCCACCGCCGCCGGGACCGGCAGGACGGCCCTGCGGCATCATCATCGGGTTGGGACGCGGCCCACCCGGACGCGGGCCACCGGCGCCGGGACCCGGACGCGGACCCGCCGCACCGGGCGGACCCGGACGGGGGCCGGGCGCCGGCCTGGCGTCGCCGCCCGCGCCGCGGTTCTGCGGCGGACGCGGGATCGCGCCGTCACGCGGCGGACCCTCACGACGCTCACGCGGGCCGCGGTCGCCGCCCTCACGGTTGCCGCCGGGACGCGGCGGACGGGACTGGCCCATGCCGCTGGCGTTCGACGAGAACGGGTTGTTGCCCGGACGCGGGCCACGCGGGCCCGGCTTGGGGCCGGGACCGGGGCGCGGGCCGCCACCGGCCGGAGCACCCGGACGCGGGGCCTGACCGCCGCCGCCACCACCGGACGGCGTGCCCGGACGCGGCGCCGGACCGGGCTTGGGACCCGGACGGGCGGCAGGGCCCGGACGCGGGCCCGGGGCCGGCGGACGGGTGCCGCTGTCGAAGCGCGCCTGCGGCGCGCCCGACGTCTCGCCGCGCGCGGCCTCAGGCGGCTCCTGCTGCTGCGGCGGCTGTTGCTGCTGCTGCTGGGGCATGGGAACCGACGGACGCGGCGTGCCGCCGCCCGCGGGACCCGGACGGGGACCCGGCTTGGGAGCCGGACCCGGACGCGGACCTGGAGCAGGCGCCTGCGGGGCGCCGTTGCCTGCCTGGCCGTCAGCCGGCCGAGGCGCAGCCTTCGGCGGCTGCGGCCTGTTGGACGACGAACCGCCGCCTCTGGAGGGCCCACCCTTCGATGCGCCCAGAGCTTCGGTGAGCCTGCGGACGACCGGCGCCTCGATGGTCGAGGACGCCGAACGGACGAACTCTCCCATTTCCTGGAGCTTGGCCATCACGACCTTGCTCTCTACGCCGAACTCCTTAGCGAGCTCGTATACCCGGACCTTCGCCACTGCACTCCCTTACTCGGCCCGGGAGGCTGGCTGTGCCGTCCGGACCGTCGCTACCTTGACGTCTTCATCGCCGCGTGCTCATCAGGCGCTCATAGCAATCTGACTCCGCCCCATCAACTCGGCGTCCTACATGACATGTGGTTCTCCTTCTAGGTGCGCCCGCACTCGCGAGACGTCAAGCGGCCCCAGCACGCGAAACGCGCGCGGGAACGCTCGGCGACGCTCGGCGAGCTCAAGACAGCTCACGGACAGGTGCAGCGATGCGCCCCGGCCGGGAAGCCGTCCTCGCAGGTCAGGGACCACCTGGTCCTCGACCCGCACCAAACGGAGCAGCTCGGACTTTGCCGTGCGAACCCTGCAGCCCACACAGGTGCGCTGTGGGGCCGCGTGGCAACCATATTCCAGCTTACCGTGTCGACGCATCTACGGAACCGGCGGCATCCTCGGCTTGGGTGTCGGGACGGATGTCGATCCGCCAGCCCGTCAGCCGCGCGGCCAGGCGGGCGTTCTGCCCCTCCTTGCCGATGGCCAGCGAGAGCTGGTAGTCGGGCACGATGACCCGCGCCACCCGTCCGTCGAGATCGAGAACCTCGACGTGGGAAACACGGGCGGGAGACAGGGCATTCCCCACGAACTCCCCCGGGTCCTCCGACCAGTCGATAATGTCGATCTTCTCGCCGTGCAGCTCGGTCATCACGTTGCGCACCCGCGACCCCATCGGGCCGATGCAGGCGCCCTTCGCGTTGACCCCCGGCTTGCGGGACCGTACAGCGATCTTGGTGCGGTGGCCGGCCTCTCGCGCCACCGCGGCGATCTCCACGGTGCCGTCGGCGATCTCCGGCACCTCCAGCGCGAACAGCTTCTTCACCAGGCCGGGATGCGTGCGCGACAGCGTGACCGACGGGCCCTTGTGGCCCTTCTTCACCTGCACCACGTAGGCGCGGATGCGCTCGCCGTGGCCGTACTCCTCACCCGGGACCTGCTCGTGCGCGGGCAGCACGGCCTCGATCTTGCCGAGGTCGACCAGCACCACGCGCGGGTCCTTGCCCTGCTGGATCACGCCCGAGACCAGCTCGCCCTCACGGCTGGCGAACTCGCCGAAGTTGATCTCGTCCTCGGCGTCACGCAGCTGCTGCAGGATGACCTGCTTGGCGGTGGTCGCCGCGATCCGGCTGAAGTTGCCAGGAGTGTCGTCGAACTCCCGGACGATCTCGCCGTCGTCGTCGGGCTCCGCCGCCCAGATCGTCACGTGACCGCTCGCGCGGTCGAGCTCGGCCCGCGCCTTGGGAGCCGCGCCGTCCGTGCGGAAGTACGCGATCAGCAGCGCGTCCTCGATCGCCTTGACGACCAGGTCGAAGGAGATGTCCTTCTCCCGCTCCAGGCTGCGCAGGACGCTCATGTCGATGTCCACGAGGCTTCCCCCTTAGCCTTCGTCGCCGTCGACGTCGTCGATCCGGCGGAACTCCACCTGCACCCTGCCCCGGGTGAGGTCCTGATAGTCGAGCCTGCGGCCGGCTCCATCGACGTCGAGGTCGACACCGCTGTCGTCGGCGGCCACGACCCTGCCCTCGACCACCGTGCCGTCGCGCAGCTCGGCCTTCACCAGCCGCTTGGCCGCCCGCCGCCAGTGGCGCGGCTCCGTCAGCGGCCGGTCGACGCCCGGCGAGGACACCTCGAGCGTGTAGGCCGACTGGCCCATGGTGTCGTCCTCGTCGAGGGCCGCGGACACCGCCTGGCTCACGTCGGCCACGTCGTCTAGGCTCACGCCGCCGTCACGGTCGACGACCACGCGCAGCAGCTTGCGCTTCCCGGCCTGCGTGACCGTCACGTCCTCGAGATCGAGGCCCTCCGCGCCGACCACGGGCTCCAGGAGCTTCATCAGGTGGTCGCGGGGTGATGCGCTGCCCATATCGACCTCCCCTATTGTCATGTCTCAGCCGGGCGGACCTCGCCCCTGGCTCTCCCGTCGTCTGGCCGCTCAGCCAGCGACGACAGTTGACACCCTATCTGTAGGAAGGGGCGGAGGAAGCGTCACTCGGCACGGCTCGCGCCTGACCGCGAGCGGGGGTACGAGCCCGTACGATGCTTTCTTGCGGTCCGTAACACTGGAGGTCCCTGCCCGTGCGCCAGCCACACCTCTCCCGGCGCACCGCGCTGGCGGCCGGAGCGGTCGTCCTGGCGCTCGCCGGGTGCAGCGCACCGCGCGAGGCCGGCCCGCCGTCGCAGGCGCCGGACACCCCTGACCAAGCGCTTGCCCGCGTGCTCATGGCCGAGAAGCAGCGGACGATCTCCCTGTACGCGGCGATGATCGCCAAGGGGTCCGCCAAGCTCGTCCCTTACCGGCAGCGCCACGAGGCCCACCTGGCCGAGCTCCGCCGCCGCTTCCCCGCCCTCCGCCCGGCCGCCCCGGCCACCACCGGGACCGCTTCGCCGGGCCCCACCGCTTCCTCTTCGGCCACGCCGACGCCGCCGAAGGTGACGCTGTCGCAGCTACGCGGCATCGAACGCAAGGCCGCCGCCGCCCGGCCCCGCCAGATCGCCGGCGTCACGCCGTCGCTCGCCCAGCTCGTCGCCAGCATCGGCGCCTGCGAGGCGCTCCACGCCCGCACCTCCGTCAAGGCCCCCGCCCCGCCGGCCGCCGCCGGCACCACCAGCGCCGCCGACCTCGGCAAGCTCCGCAAGGCGCTCGCCGCCGAGCACGCGGCGATCTTCGCGTACGGGGTGCTCGGCGCGCGCACCACCGGCCCCCTGCGCGCCCGCCTCGCCGGCAACTTCGACGCCCACCGCGAGCGGCGCGACGAGCTGCGCGTCCTCATCACCGCCCGCGGCGACCGGCCCGTCGAGCCCGAGGCCTCGTACGCCCTCCCGTCGGTTCCCTCCAGCGCCGCGGCCGCCACCCGGCTCGCCGGGCAGGTGGAGTCCGGCCTCATGGCCGCCTACCTGGAGCTGACGGCCGCCACGGACGCCGGCCTGCGCCAGTACGGGGCCACGGCCATGCAGGAGGCGGCGGCCCGCGCCCACGCCTTCACCCCGGGCATGACGCCCTTCCCCGGCC
>NZ_JBGNUU010000043.1:0-18870 GCF_041950485.1 Nonomuraea sp. ATR24 | reverse complement strand
TCCTGGTTCACCACCGACCACGCCCCCGCCACCGAACCGCCCGCCCCTCCCCGCCAGGGCGACTTCCTGCCGATCTTCGCCTCGATCGAGTCCAGCTGGTTCACCAAGCCGTCCCCCACCCCCGACCACCGCACCCCCGGCGCCTCCGACCAGGAAGGCGCCCCCCACCTCCCAAGGCGCCACCCGGCCACCCGGCCGACCGGCGAGCCCGCGGCCAACTCCCCGGACGCGCCCGCGCGGACCACAGGGGAGCCGCTGTCCGCCGCCGCCCCCGCCTCCACCGGTCCGGGCGCCGCGCGGTCCCCGGAGGGGGCACCATCCGGCGCCGCGCCCACCCCAACCGCCCCGGGCACCGCGCCGTCCTCCGAGGGCGCGCAATCCCCCGAGGGCGGGGCGTCTCTGGTGGGGGAGGGTTCTGGTGCGCCACGGCTGCCGCGGCGCTCCCCCGTAGGCGGGCCGGCTGCGGTTGAGGGAGGGGGCGCCTCCGGCGCTCCTCGCCTCCCGCAGCGGTCACCGGCCGGGCGGCCGGGTGGCGGGTCTGCGGTCGGCTCGGGACTGTTCGTGCGGGCTGCGGAGGGGGCGCCGTCCGGGGACGCGCCCGCCGCAAGCGGGCCGAGCAACGCGACGTCCCCCGAGGGCGGGCCGGCTTCGGTGGGAACGCCGGATGTGGTGGGGGAGGGGTCCGGTGGGCCGCGGTGGGCGCCCGGGGGTGGCTCGGGTGCGGCTGAGGGTGGGGGCGCCGGTGGTGAGGGAAGGTTGCCGCGCCGGGTGCCGGGCGGTGGGGGTGCCAACGGCTCTGCGGGGGCGTTCGGTGCGGGCGGGGATACGGCCGCCCAGGGGGCGGGGGAGGGCGCGGTGACCCGGGCGGGGCTGCCGCGGAGGACGCCGCGGGCGAACCTGGTGGCCGGGTCGGCGCCGCCGTCGTCGTTGCCGCCGCCCGCGCCTCCCGTGTCGCCGGACCGGTTGCGTACCAGGCTCTCCAGCTACCAGCAGGGCGTCCGCAAGGGCCGGGCCGAGCTTGAGGAGGACGGATGAGGAACCTGAGCCAGGGCGCCAGGGACGTGAACTGGCTGGTCAGCGGTTTCGTCGACGAGGTGCCGGGCGTGGCGCACGCGGTGGTGGTGTCGGCGGACGGCCTGCCGATGGCGTTCTCGCGCGGTTTCCCGCAGGACCGGGCGGACCAGTTGGCGGCGATCGCGGCGGGGCTGGTGAGCCTGACGCAGGGGTCGGCGCGGGTGTTCGAGGGCGGGGAGGTCGTCCAGACGCTGGTGGAGATGGATCGCGGCCTGCTGCTGGTGATGGCGATCAGCGATGGCTCGTGCCTGGCGGTGCTGGCGGCGCCGGACTGTGACATGGGCCTGGTGGCCTATCAGATGACGATCCTGGTCGAGCGTGCCGGGCAGGTGCTGACGCCTGATGTGCGCGCGGAGTTGTCGGCCGCGCGCCCCTGGTGATGGGAGTGGACGTTGGCATCGTGGCATGGCGGGGAGCCGGAGCGCAGTTCGCTGGTGCGGATGTACGCGGTGACGGGCGGCCGGACGGCGCCGCGTGGCGGGCTGGCGATGGAGGCGCTGGTGTCGTCGGCGACGTCGGCGCGGCTGGGCCCGGCCTATACGCGCGAGTACCGGCGGATCAGCGAGCTGTGCCGTCAGGTGCGTTCGGTGGCGGAGATCTCGGCGCTGCTGGCGGTGCCGCTGGGGGTGGCGCGCGTGCTGGTGGCGGACATGGAGGCGGAGGGGCTGGTACGGGTCCACCAGCCGCGGCTCGACGCCGGGTTGCCTGAGCGGAGCCTGCTCGAGCGGGTGCTGGGCGGGCTCCGCCGGCTGTGACCTCGGCGGGCTACTGGGCGGCCCACCAGTAGGCGGCGACGAGCTCGGCGACCAGCGTCTCGGTCAGGAGCGCGACGTCGGGGTCGGTGTCGTGGGTGTAGCGGATGACGGCGGCGGTGTCCTTGACGTCGGCGCCGACGGAGATCACGGTGGAGCCGCGCTGCCGGACCCAGTCCATCGCCTGCTCGTCGTAGCGGGAGCCGGGGTAGAGCAGCGCCCGGTAGTCGAGGGTCTTGGTCAGGTAGACGTCCACGTGCGCCCAGTCGCCGGTCTCGCAGGCGTCGGCGGCGCGGCGCGGGCCTTCGCGGACCATGAGCGCCGACTGCTGGGCCGACGACAGCCGTTCGGCGGGGGCCAGGGCGTAGACGCCGTCGGGGCCGTCGAGGAGTTCGAGCGTCAGGGGCAGCCAGTCGTCGCGGCGGTCGAGCAGGTCGGCGGTGGCCTCGGCGGCGCGGCGTACGAGGGCGGCGACGTCGCGGCCGGAGCCGGTGAGGCGGGATTCGAGCGCGAGGAGGAGTGCCAGCGTGTGCTGGAAGGTGCGGCAGGCGACGCCGCCCTCCTCGGGGCCGGCGAGCAGCGGGACGACCAGGTCGGCGCCGGCGGTGAGCGCGGAGCCGGGGGTGTTGGTGAGGGCGGCGACGGGGGAGGCGCCGCCGGTGTAGCGGGCGAGCGCGTCGAGGGTCTCGCGGCTGCCGCCGGTGGCGGAGATGGGCACGACGAGCGTGCGGGGGTCGGGCGGGTAGGAGGCGGCGGCGGAGGCGTACTCGGCGTGGGCGGAGACGCCGGCGGCGCGCAGGCGCAGGGCGGCGACGCCGGCGGCGTAGCGGGAGCTGCCCATGCCGAGGAACAGCACCCGCTCGATGCCGCCGGGCAGCGCCGCGAACGGGTCGGCGGCGTCGAGCGAGTCGGCGAGCGCGGTGAGCGCGGCGGGTTTGGCCTCCAGGTCGGCCAGGTAGAGCTCCGGGTTCATGGGGTCTCCTCGTGGTACCAGGTGCGCAGCACGCCCATGGGGGCGTAGCGCCATCGGGGCAGGTGGCGGGCCGCGTAGATGAGCTCGCGGCACTCCTGCTCGATCTCGAACGGGCGGATCAGGGTCTCGTCCAGCAGGCCGGCGCGGTCGTGGCGGGCCAGGTGGGCGCGGTAGGCGTCGAGCATGGCGGCGCGGGCGCCGGCGGCCCAGCGGGCGGCGTCGGCGGGCGCGGTGCCGCGGCGCTTGATCGCGACCTGGGCGACGTGCTGGAGGCTGGTGGTGAGCTGGGCGACGTCGCGGGCGGCGGGCTGGTACGGGTCGGCGCCGGTGAGCGTGGGGTTGCCGTCGAAGTCGATGACGGCGTAGCCGTCGCGCCACCGGAGGATCTGGCCGACGTGGAGGTCGCCGTGGACGCGGATCAGCGGGCCGGTGACGGGGCTGTCCAGCGGGGCGAGCTCGGCGCGCAGGCGGTGTGCGTGGCGGGCGAGCCAGTCGCCGTCGTCGCCGGTGGTGAAGCCGAGCGCGTCGCGGAGCGCCGTGCTGGCCCGGCCGGACAGGTCGGCGCCGCTGGGCGGGGCGCCGGGCAGGGTCGCCAGGGCGAGGTGGAGCCCGGCGGCGAGTTCGCCGAGCGCGGGGGCGAACCCGGTGCGCCCGGCGGCGGCCTCGTCGGCGCACCATTCCCACCCGTCGGTGGCTTCCGGCAGGTAGCCGGTCACGAGGGCGAGCAGGAGCTCCCGGTCGCCGTCGGCCCGGGTGAGGGCGGCGTACGGGGGCGCGGTCTGTTTGAAGCCCGCCTCAACGAGGTGGGCGAACACTTCGGGAGTGGGGTGGGGCAGGGGCACGGGCGGGGTGAGCCATTTGACGACGACCTGCTCACCCACGATCACCGAGTAGTTTGTCTGGTCTACGTGTGGTCCGAAGTCGCGTTCGGCTGGGACCCCAGTGTGGAGATCCTCTGGGCTGTGCGAGAAAGTGGGCAGCGGCAGATACCGGCGGACGGCGAAGGGCGGCGGCACGGGGCCGTCCAGCGACGCCAGGAGAGCCGCCGTGAGGCCGCGATCCCGCGCGGTGAGCGGGTTCTCACCGAGAGAGATCAACCGGCTCCATATTGAATCCGAATTCAACAGTTGGACCAAACTTCCAGGTAGCAATGTCCGCCAAAGTCTTGCTCATGTTGATTTCTGCTGCAACACTCCTGCTCTGGTCTGCCGTGTCCAGTTGGTCGCGAGACCCCTCGTACATCGCCATTTCATAAGGAGTAGCGGCCTTGTCCCGTACCCGGTTCACCCGTCGTCTTCCGGCCGCCGTCGCGGTGGCCGGCCTCGCGCTCGCCGCAGCGGCGTGCGGCGGTGAGTCGACCAACAGTGCAGAGACGGCGACCCAGGCGACGGCCGCCGCGCTCAACCCCAACGCCGACCTCACCAAGCAGTCGCTGGCCGTGACCGTGTGGGACGGCTACACCCCTGAAGAGCTTCAGGCCATGGTGAAGAAAGAGCTCAAGATCAAGGAGCTCACGGTCACCCTGCACGAGACCAACGAAGTGGCGATGACGAAGCTCACCGCCGGCGGCGACCACGGGATCGACGTGGCGTTCGTGTCGGGCCAGTACGCCCAGGCGCTCAACGAGCAGGGCCTGCTGGAGCCGATCCACCCCGAGTTGATCCCGAACCTGGCCAACCTCTACCCCGAGGCGACCCAGCTCTCCTACGACAAGGGCAACAAGTACTCCGTCCCCTACACCTGGGGCACCACCGGCATCTGCTACCGCAGCGACCTGGTGAAGAAGAAGCCGACGAGCTGGAACGATCTACTGAAGCCGCCGGCCTGGGCCGACAAGAAGGTCACGCTCATGACCACCGAGCGCTGGCTGGCCCTGCCCGCGCTCAAGTCGCTCGGCTTCTCGGTCAACACCGACAAGGACGAGGAGATCGCCAAGGTCAAGGAGGTGCTGCTCGCGGCCAAGCCGCACCTGCTCGCCTTCGACGACACGACGTTCGGCGACAAGCTGATCAGCGGCGAGGCCCTCATGGTCGAGGCGTGGGACGGCTGGTGCCCGACCACGCACGAGAAGCAGAACATCGAGTTCGAGGTGCCGAAGGAGGGCAGCGACCTCTGGGTGGACACCATGGTGATCATGAAGTCCTCCAAGAACAAGGAGGCCGCGCACGCCTTCATCAACTACATCCTCAACCCCGAGGTGCACCGCTGGGCCGCCGAGAACATCAACTACAAGGTGCCCAACAAGGCCGCCATGGAGAAGGTGAAGATCGCGCCGGGCTCGCTGCTGGGCATCAAGCCCGCCGAGCTGCTCAACGGCGAGTCGATCATCGACCTCGGCCAGGCGTCGACCAAGTTCACGCGCCTGTCCTCTGAGATCACGGCCAGCTAGTTGCGGTGAAGGCTGATACTGAGGCCCGGCCGGTGTCCCCCTCGCGGGGCCGCCGGCTGGGCGCGTTCGTTTTCCTCTCGCCGGGGCTGACCTACCTGATCGTGCTGCTGCTGGTGCCGCTCGCGATGGTGCTCAGCTACACGGTCTTCCAGCGTGGCCGCTTCGGCGGCGTCGTCTACGAGTTCACCACCGAGAACTTCTCCCGGCTGTTCGACCCGCTCTACCTGAGCGTGGTCGTCGAGTCGCTGAAGCTGGCCGGGCTGGCCACGCTGATCGCGTTGCTGGTCGGCTACCCGACCGCCTACCTGATCACGCGGCTGCCGGGCAGGTGGAAGACGGTGGCGCTGGTGATGATCGTCCTGCCGTTCTGGACGAACTTCATCATCCGCGTCTACGCCTGGATCATCCTGCTCAACGGCGAAGGCCTGATCAACAGCGGGCTGGAGGCCATCGGGCTGGGCCCGTACGAGCTGCTCTACAACCAGGGCGCCATCGTCACCGGGCTGGTCTACTCCTACCTGCCGCTGATGGTGCTGCCGCTGTACGCGACGATCGAGAAGCTCGACCCGCAGCTCCGGGAGGCGTCGGCCAACCTGGGCGCGTCCGGGTTCACCACGTTCCGGAAGGTGACGCTGCCGCTGACGCTCCCCGGCGTGATGACCGGCAGCCTGTTCGTGTTCGTGCCGAGCCTGGGCAACTTCGTGATCCCCGAGATGCTGGGCGGCGGCAAGTCGGCGATGGTGGGCAACCTGATCCGCAAGGAGTTCCTGTCGGCGCGCGACTGGCCGTTCGGCTCGACGCTCGCGCTGGCGCTCATCGCGGCGCTGCTGGTGCTGCTCGTCGTGCAGGCCTGGGTGGCGCGCCGTGCGTAGCTCCCGCCTGCTCCACGTCCCGTTCTGGCTCACGTACGTCTTCCTGTACGCGCCGATCGTCGTGCTCGTCGTCATGTCGTTCAACTCGGGCGAGTCCGCCTACACCTACGAGGGGTTCAGCCTCAAGTGGTACGGCGAGCTGGCCAAGGACGAACGGGTGCTGAAGGGCCTGGTCAACACGCTGATCGTGGCGACCGGCGCGACGCTGATCGCGACCGTGCTGGGCACCCTGCTGGCCGTCGGCCTGGCCCGCTACTCCAGGTCGAAGACGCTGGAGGCGCTCTCGCTGATGCCGGCGGTGCTGCCCGACCTGGTGATCGCGATCGGGCTGCTGCTGTTCTTCGGCATGATCCAGCTCACGCTCGGGCGCTACTCGGTGGTGCTCGCGCACGGCCTGTTCGCGATGGCGTTCGTCGCCGCCGTGGTGCGCACCCGGCTCAGCGGCACCGACACCTCGCTGGAGGAGGCCTCGCGCGACCTCGGCGCCGGGCCGGTCACCACGTTCGTGAAGGTGACGCTGCCGCAGCTCGCCCCGGGCATCGTGGCGGGCGCGCTGCTGGCGTTCACGCTGTCGCTGGACGAGTTCGTCATCGCGTTCTTCACGATCGGCAACATGGAGCAGACGCTGCCGATCGTCATCTATTCAATGATCCGTTTCGGGGTGACCCCGGAGATCAATGCGCTGGCCGCGATCCTGCTCCTGGTGAGCTTCACCGCGGTGATCGCGGGGCAGCGCCTGACCAAGATCGGGGAGTCGCGTGCTCAAGATTGACGGGGTCACCCGCAGGTTCGGTGACGTCACCGCGCTCGACGGGGTGTCGCTGGAGATCGGGCAGGGCGAGTTCTTCGCCCTGCTCGGCCCGTCGGGCTGCGGCAAGACGACGCTGCTGCGCATCATCGCCGGCTTCGAGACGCCCGACAGCGGCACCGTGACGCTCGACGGCGAGGACCTGCTGGCCAAGCAGCCCAACCGGCGTCCGATCAGCCTCATGTTCCAGTCCTACGCGCTGTTCCCGCACATGACCGTGGCCAAGAACGTCGCGTACGGCCTGGAGCGGGAGAAGCTGCCCCGCGACGAGATCAAGAAGCGGGTCGGCGAGGTGCTGGAGACGGTGGGCCTGTCGGCGCACGCCGGGCGCAAGCCGCAGCAGCTCTCCGGCGGCCAGCGGCAGCGCGTGGCGCTGGCACGCTCCATCGTCAAGCGGCCCCGGCTGCTGCTGCTGGACGAGCCGCTGTCGGCCCTGGACAAGAAGGTCCGCGCCGACATGCAGCTGGAGCTCAAGCGGCTGCAGAACGAGGTCGGCATCACGTTCGTGGTCGTCACGCACGACCAGGAGGAGGCCATGTCGCTCGCCGACCGCATCGCGGTCTTCGAGAGCGGCAGCGTGCGCCAGGTGGACGCGCCCGTCGCCCTGTACGAGCGGCCGCGCACCAGGTTCGTGGCCGACTTCGTGGGGGCCAACAACCTGTTCGAGGGCACCGTGGGCGGTCCTGAGACGCTGGCGGCGGGGGAGTTCGGCGACCTGCCGGGCACGCCGCTGGGCGAGCTGGAGACCGGCGCCAAGGCGCTGCTCGGCGTCCGGCCGGAGAAGATCAGGCTGGAGGAGAGCGGCGGCCTCAGGGGCGCCGTGCTGGACGTCAGCTTCTACGGCGGCGTCTCGCACATCTCGGTCGACGTGCCGGGGCGGGTCAAGCCGGTGCTGGTCGCCGTGCAGGGCGCCGGCACGGTCCAGCCGGGCGAGGAGGTCTCGCTCAACTGGACGGCCGGCGACGCGGTGATCATCCCGGTGGATCAATGAAGCAGGTCGTTGCCCGTCACCGTGCGCGCGTAGGACAGGATCAGCTCGGCCGCCTCCTCGGGGCCGATGATCGGGTGCCGGGCCGTGATGCGATAGCCGTAGGCGTCCTCCAGCGCCACCAGGTTGCGCGAGATCGACAGCGCGTCGGCCGTCAGCCTGAACACGCCCAGCGCCTGCCCGGTGTCCAGGATCGACTGGTACATCGACACCTGGCGGTCGTACAGCGACGTGAGCAGCACCCCGTAGACGCGGTTGCGCCCGGCGGCCCCGCCCAGCTCGTTGAGGAGCCGCACGTCCGGGTCCAGCGGCCCGGTGGGCAGCCCGGAGCGGATCGTCAGCACCAGCTTGGCGACCGGGTCGGTGAGCGCGGCGATCTGCCGCAGCCGCTGCTCGTAGAAGCGTTCCATGCCCGCGTGCTGCGCCTCGACGAGCAGTTCGCTCAGGTCGGGGTAGTGGTAGAGCACCGCCCCGGAGGTCAGCCCGGCCTCCTCGGCGACGTGCGAGAGCTGCACCCCGTCGATGCCGAAGCGGATGATGGCCCGCCGCGCCGCCTCGATCAGGTCGATGCGCCGGTCAGTACGGCTCTTGCGCTGGGCCATCTTCACCACCTTGCCCTCATGTTCGTCTGTCGTTCAGTAATCCGTGACAATAGTGCCCTGAAGTTGACCAACGCGCTAGATGCGTATTTGAATTCCTCTTCAAATGGCTAGATCCCCCCGGAGTGTGCCCATGTCTCTCACCATTCTGTTCATGCCGGAAAGCGCCTACGGGCCGACCAACAACAGCATCGGCATCGGCGACATTCTGCGCCGTCGTGGCCACCGTGTCGTCTTCGCCGCCGAGTCGTCGTGGAAGGGCAAGCTGGAGGCGCTGGGCTTCGAGGAGGACCTCGTCGACCTGGCCCCGCCGGCTGAGGAGGAGCAGGACGCGGGCCAGTTCTGGAAGGACTTCATCCGCGACACCGCCCCCGAGTACCGCAAGAGCACCCGCGAGCAGCTCGAGACCGTCACCAAGCCCATCTGGGAAGAGCTCATCGAGGGCGCCAAGTACTGCGAGCCGCAGCTCAAGCGCATCATCGAGCGGGTCCAGCCGGACGTCATCGTCGAGGACAACGTGATCACGTTCCCGGCGCTGCTCACGGCCGGCAAGAAGTTCGTCCGCATCGTCTCCTGCAACCCGCTGGAGATGCGCGGCGAGAACGTCGCGCCGGTCTTCTCCGGCCTGCCCGCCGCCGACCGCTCCGAGTGGGACGACTTCCGCGCCGAGTACGACCGCACCCACCGCGAGCTGTGGACCGCGTTCAACGAGTGGTGCGTCGAGCAGGGCACCGAGCCGCTGCCCGACCTCGACTTCATCCACGAGGGCGACCTGAACCTGTACGTCTATCCGGAGATCCTCGACTACGTGGCCGACCGGCCGCTGGGCGACACCTGGCACCGCCTCGACTCGTCGGTCCGCGAGACCGAGGAGGAGTTCGAGCTGCCGTTCGCGCGCAACGAGGGCTCGCTGGTCTACTTCTCGCTCGGCTCGCTCGGCTCGGCCGACGTGGAGCTCATGCAGCGGGTCATCGACGTGCTCGCCACGACGCCGCACCAGTACATCGTCTCCAAGGGCTCGCTGCACGAGGAGATCAAGCTGGCCGACAACATGTGGGGCGCCGAGTTCGTCCCGCAGACGAAGGTCATCCCGCTGTGTGACCTGGTCATCACCCACGGCGGCAACAACACCACCACCGAGGCGATCCACTTCGGCAAGCCGATGATCCTGCTCCCGCTCTTCTGGGACCAGTACGACAACGCGCAGCGGGTGGCCGAGTTGGGCTATGGTGTCAGGCTTTCGACCTACACGTTCACGGACGAGGAGCTGAAGGGCGCGCTGGAGCGCCTGCTCGGCGACGACGACCTCCGCGCGAGGCTCGCCGCCGCCGGTGCGGAGGTCCGCGAGCGTGACGGTCTGCGCAAGGCCGCCGACCTCATCGAGCAGCTCGGCCAGAAGTAGGTACGGCCCCCCGTACCGAGCAGGGAAAGATATCCATGCGTGAATTGATCAACCCGGCCACCGGTCTCGTGTGCGCCGAGGTCCCCGACAGCTCCGTGGAGGCCGTGGCCGCCGCCGTCCGGCGGGCCAGGGACGCCTACGCCGAGTGGGCGCAGACGACGCCCGCCGAGCGCTCGCGGCTGCTGCTGCGGCTCGCGGATCTGGTGGAGGCCGACGCCGAGGAGCTGACGCGGCTGGAGGTCGAGGAGACGGGCAAGCCGGCGGCCGTGTTCAGGGACGGCGAGCTGCCGTTCGCGGCCGACAACCTGCGCTTCTTCGCCGGGGCCGCCCGCTCGCTCGACGGGACCGGCGCCGGGGTGTTCAGCGCCGGTTACACCTCGGTCCTGCTGCGCCGCCCCGTCGGGGTGGTCGGGTCGATCGCGCCGTGGAACTTCCCGTTCATCATGGCCGTGTGGAAGGTCGGCCCGGCCGTCGCGGCGGGCAACGCGGTGGTGATCAAGCCGGCCCCGCAGACGCCGCGCACGACGCTGCGGCTGGCCGAGCTGTTCGCGAAGGCGGGCGCGCCCGACGGGCTCGTCCAGGTCGTCACCGGCGGCGCGGACGTCGGCCAGGCCCTGGTCACCGACCCGGGCGTGGACATGGTGAGCGTGACCGGCTCGACCGAGACCGGCCGGGCCGTCATGACCGGCGCGGCCCGCACGCTCAAGCGGGTGCACCTGGAGCTCGGCGGCAAGGCCCCCGCGCTCGTCTTCGAGGACGCCGACCTGGCCGAGGCGGCGCGCGGCGTGTCGATGGGCGCCACCTACAACACCGGTCAGGACTGTACGGCGGCTACGCGCGTGTACGTCGCCCGCGAGGTCTACGGTGACGCCGTGGAGGCGTTTCGGGCAACTCTTGCCGAAATCTCGGTGGGTGACCCCTGGGACCCGGCCACCGACATCGGCCCGCTCATCTCCGCCGCGCACCGCGACCGGGTGCACGGCTTCGTCTCCCGATCGGGCGGCCGGGTGCTGCACGGAGGCGCCCCGATCGAGGGCCCCGGCTTCTACTATCCGCCCACGCTTGTGACCGATGTCGCACAGGAGAGCGAGATCGTCCAGGGGGAACTGTTCGGCCCGGTCCTCGTGGTGCTGCCGTTCGACGGCGAGGACGAGGCGGTCCGGCTGGCCAACGACACGCCCTACGGTCTCGCCTCGTCGGTCTGGTCGCGTGACGTGGCCCGCGCGATGCGGGTGTCGCACCGCCTGGACGTGGGTGTGACCTGGGTGAATGATCATCTCCCGATCGCCAGCGAGGCGCCTCACGGCGGCGTCAAGGGCAGCGGCTTCGGCAAGGACATGAGCCAGGAAGCGGTCCAGGAGTACGCGGTGACCCGTCACCTAATGATCAAGCACGCGGCCCCGGTCGAGCGGGACTCGTTCCGTCCGGCCTGAAAAACGTGGACGGCGATAAGTCCCCCAAACGGCATACCTGGGGGACTTTGATGGGATATGTTCGGTTGGCCGATCTGGTACGGGTTGTGTTCCAATTACCCAGCCCGGCAGAATCCCATGCGCCACACGCGTGTCTGATTTTCTTCGAGCACGTTACGGCGAGAGGTTGCGAGAGTCAGTGAGGACGGAAAACCCCAAGCACACGAGGCCGGGGGAGTACACAGGCGGACGGTTCCGGCTGGCCAACTGGCGCGTGCGCTCGCGGCTGGTCGCCCTGATCCTCATCCCCACGGTCGTCGGCGTGCTGCTCGCCGGCCTTCAGCTGGCCAGCGCCATCGGCACCAGCGCCGAGTACCGCCGCCTCACCCAGGTGGCCGAGCTCGTGCAGCGGGTCGGGGCGCTCTCCCACGAGCTGGGCAAGGAGCGCACGCTCACCGCGTGGTACCTGTCCGACGGCCGCCGCGCCGGCCGCCTGGCCCAGCTCCGCACCCAGCGTGGAACGGTCGATTCCGCGCTGAAGAAGGTCCTCGACGCCTCCGCCGCGATCGACGCCTCCCACTCCGCGCGTGTCCGCAGCCAGGTCGAGGAGATCCGCCGCTGGCTCAACGGCCTCGACGGTCTGCGCAAGTCCATGGTCGGCGAGAGCACCCCGCCGCGCGCCACGATCAGCACGCTGTCGACGCTCATCGAGGTCCTGGGCGCGCTCCAGGACGACCTGAGCGAGGGCGTCACCGACGACGCCCTCCAGGGTGACGTCGCCGCCCTGGCCGCCATCCAGCGCGTCAAGGAAGAGGTCTCCCGCCAGCAGGGCATCCTCATCGTGGCCCTGGAGCAGCGCAGCCTCGACAACGACGACCTCTCCGACTTCCTCGGCTCCTGGAACCGCCAGCAGGACGAGCTGGCCCGGTTCGAGCAGGAAGCCGGCGAGCAGGACCTGCGCGCCTACCGGCAGAACGTGCGCGGCCAGCAGATCGACCGCGCCGACGCCATGCGCCAGCGCGCCCTGGCCCAGCTGCGCGAGTACGACACGATCCGGGACCTGGACAACACCACCCGCCAGGACATCAACGTCTGGTACAACAGCACGCTGCTGACCACCAACGCCATGCGCAAGGTCGAGGACGGCCTGGCGACCCGCGTCGTGACCCAGACCCGTGAGCTCAGCGACAGCGAGCAGCGCAACGCCATCATCTCCGGCGCGACCATCCTGGTCCTGCTCCTCCTCGTCCTGGTGATCACCACCCGGGTGGCCGGTTCGCTCGTGCGCCCGCTGCGCCGGCTGCGCGCCGAGGCCCTCCAGGTCGCCACCACGCGGCTGCCGGAGACGGTCCGCGTGCTGCGCGAGTCCGGCGACAGCGCCGAGGTGCCCGACGTGCCGTCGGTCGGCGTCAACACCCGAGACGAGATCGGGGAAGTGGCCCGGGCCTTCGACGAGGTCCACCGCGAGGCGATCCGGCTGGCCGGCGACGAGGCCAAGCTGCGCGCCAACGTCAACGCCATGTTCGTCAACCTCTCGCGCCGCAGCCAGACGCTGGTCGAACGGCAGCTCCAGCTCATCGAGGGCCTGGAGCAGGGCGAGGAGGACGAGAACCGGCTCGCCAACCTGTTCCGCCTGGACCACCTGGCCACCCGCATGCGCCGCAACAGCGAGAACCTGCTGGTTCTGGCCGGCCAGGAGGCCGCGCGCAAGTGGAGCGAGCCGGTCCCGCTCGTCGACGTCGCCCGCGCCTCGCTGTCGGAGGTCGAGGGCTACGAGCGGGTCCAGATCCAGATCCCGTCCAGCACCCAGGTCGCCGGCCCGGCCGTCACCGACGCCGTCCACCTGCTGGCCGAGCTGATCGAGAACGCCATCTCGTTCTCCCCCCGCGAGAGCAAGGTCCAGGTCACCAGCAACCCCACCGAGGGCGGCGTGCTCGTGACGATCAACGACCTGGGCATCGGCATGAGCCCCGAGGAGCTGGCCGAGGCCAACTGGCGCCTGGCCAACCCGCCGGTCGTGGACGTCGCCGTCTCGCGCCGCATGGGCCTGTTCGTGGTCGGCCGCCTGGCCCTGCGCCACGGTATCCGCGTCCAGCTCAAGATGCGCGAGCGCAACGGCCTGACCGCCCTGGTGCTGCTGCCCGACATGCTGCTCGTCGGCTCCCAGCCCGCCGGCGGCCCGCAGCCGCGCTCCCAGTACGACGCGTTCACCAGCTTCGACCCCGGCATGCTCGAGTCGGGCCAGTTCGACGCCGGCCAGCCGGTCGCGGCGAGCAACGGCACCGGCGTCTACGCCGCGCCGGCCGGCTTCGAGACCACCGACGTGCGCGGCACGCGCGACGTGCCGGTGGACACCGAGTGGCCCGGATCGCTGCCCGCGCCGGGCGGCGGCGAGGCGTGGCCGTCGTTCGGCGAGCCGCCCGCGCAGGAGACCCGGCAGGACCAGCCCTGGCCGTCCTTCGCCGAGCAGCCCCCGCCGGCCCCGGCGCAGGCTCCGCAGGTGCCCGCGCAGCAGCAGGAGGAGCCGCGCTGGCCGTCGTTCGCGACCGAGCCGCCCCCGATGAAGGAGGAGCCGCGCTGGTCCTCGTTCGCCGAGGAGCCGCCGGCGGCGAAGGAGGAGCCGCGCTGGCCGTCCTTCGCCGAGGAGCCGCCGCCCCTCCAGCAGGACGAGCCGCGCTGGCCGTCGTTCGCGACCGAGCCTCCCGCGATGAAGCAGGACCCCCAGCAGGACGAGAGCCGCTGGACGTCCTTCGCCGACCCGCTCCCGCGCCGCGACCCCCTCGGCGACGAGCTGCCCCGCCGCGACTCGTTCGGCGAGGACCTGCCGCGCCGCGAGGAGCTGCCGCGCCGCGACGCCGCCTTCGGGGCCGAGCCCGGCAGGTCCGCGTTCGGGGACGACGACCGGCCCTGGCCGTCGTTCGCCGAGGGCCCCAAGCCCGGCGACGCCGGCTACAACCCGTTCGGTCCCGGCGACTACTCCTCCCAGGACCTGACCGGCCCGCTTCCCGTGGTGCGCAGCTCGCCCATGGAGGAGCAGAGCGAGGAGTTCCTGCCGATCTTCTCCTCGGTGGGCTCCGACTGGTTCCGCCGGCCCGACCCCTCGGAGCCGGCCGCGCCCGCCGAGGCGGCCGAGCCGGAGTCCCCGGCGCCCGCGCCCCTGGCCGCCGAGCCCGCCGCGCCGTCGGCGCCGTCAGCGTCCGCTGGAAGGTCGGCGCTGCCGCAGCGCCGGCCGGGCCAGTCGGGCGCCGGCGCCTCATGGTCCTCTCCCGCTGACAGCGGCTGGCAGGCCGCCGAGGCGGCGGCCAAGCCCGCCCAGGCCGGCACCACCGCATCCGGCCTGCCGCGCCGCGTGCCCAAGGCCAACCTGGTGCCGGGCACGGCCAGCCTCGCGGAACCGCCGGTCACCTCACCGGCGCCGCAGATCTCTCCTGAGCGCCTGCGGAGCCGGCTGTCCAGCTTCCAGCAAGGTGTACGGCAAGGCCGCGCGTTCACTCGCGGAGAAGAGAATGAGGAGGAGAAATGAGAGAGCTGAGCCAGGGAGCGCGTGGCATCAACTGGCTGATCACTGATTTCGTCAACAACGTGCCCGGTGTCGCGCACACCGTGGTGGTGTCGTCCGACGGCCTTCCGCTGGCCTTCTCCGAGGGGTTCCCCAAGGACCGGGCCGACCAGCTCGCCGCGGTGGCCTCGGGCGTGATCAGCTTGACCCAGGGCGCGGCGCGCGTGTTCGAGGGCGGGATGGTGACCCAGACCGTCATCGAGATGCAGCGCGGGCTGTTGATGATCATGTCGATCAGCGACGGCTCGTGCCTGGCCGTGCTGGCCGCGCCCGACTGTGACATGGGCCTGGTGGCCTACCAGATGACGCTGCTGGTCGAGCGTGCCGGGCAGGTGCTCACGCCGGCCGTACGCGCAGAACTGCAGGCGGCCCGCCCCCGCTAGACGGGCGGTGACAGGAGATCATGGTGTCAGGTCAGGGTTGGGCTGGTGATAGCACTCCGCCGCATCCGTCGGCTCCCCGTGCGCCGAAATCAAGTTCCCTGGTACGGCCTTACGCCGTGACCGGGGGGCGTACGGCCCCGCGGATGAAGTTCGCCATGGAGGCGCTGGTGTCCTCCGTGACGTCCGAATACCAAGACATTTCCCTACTAAGTCCGGAATATCAGGCGATCATCCAACTGACGCGGAACGTTCGGTCGGTTGCTGAGATCTCCGCCCTTTTACGGCAGCCTCTCGGGGTGGTCCGGGTGCTGATCGCCGACATGGCGTCGGAAGGCCTGATCCGCGTGCACCAGCCTGCTCTGGACGCGGGCAAGCCGGACCTCAACCTGCTCGAAAGGGTGCTCAGTGGACTTCGCAGGCTCTAGCCCCGGCCTAACCTCGACGAAGATCGTCGTGGCCGGCGGCTTCGGCGTGGGCAAGACGACGTTCGTGAAGGCGGTGTCCGAGATCCTGCCGCTCACCACGGAGGCGGTGATGACGGACGCGTCGGCCGGAGTGGACGACGTCTCGCTCACGCCGAACAAGACGACGACGACCGTGGCCATGGACTTCGGCCGGGTGTCGCTGGACAGGGAGCTGATCCTCTACCTGTTCGGCACGCCAGGACAGCACCGGTTCTGGTTCATGTGGGACGACCTCGTACGCGGCGCCATCGGGGCCGTCGTGCTGGTCGACACCCGCCGGCTGGCCGACAGCTTCCCGGCCATCGACTACTTCGAAGAGGCGAAGCTGCCGTTCATCATCGGGATCAACGGCTGGGACGGGCAGTTCGCGCACGCGGAGGAGGAGGTGCGTGAGGCGCTCTCGCTGGGCGGCCACACGCCCATCGTCCGCCTGGACGCCCGCTCCCGCGACTCGGTCAAGGCCACGCTGATCACGCTGGTCGAGCACGCGCTGGCCCGCCACATGCACGCCCCGGCCTGACCGTCGCAGTCCCGCCCGCCGTGCCGCCAGACCTCAGGTCCGGCGGCACGCGGCGTCAGCGGGCCCATTCGGGTCAGTACACCCTCTCAGTGGGTGAGGGAGTGGCCGCGGACCAGGCGGCCGACCTCGGCGCGCAGGTGCACGAAGTCGTGGTGCTCGCGCGTGGAGATCTGGTCGCGGGGCTCGGGCAGCTCGACCTTGAGGTCGCCCACCACGTGCGCGGGCGCCTTGGACAGCACCACCACGCGGTCGCCCACGTAGACGCTCTCGTCGATGTCGTGCGTGATGAGCACGATCGTCATCTGGTGGTGGCTGCGCACCTTCAGCACGAGGTCCTCAAGGTCCTCGCGGGTCTGCGCGTCGACCGACCCGAACGGCTCGTCCATCAGCATCAGCTTCGGCCGGTACGCCAGCGCGCGGGCGATCGCCACCCGCTGCTGCATGCCGCCCGAAAGCTGGAACGGGTATTTGCGCCCGGCCTCGGACAGGCCGACCGACTCCAGCGCCTCCTGCGCGGCCTCGCGACGCGCCTTCTTGTCCATGCCCTTGCGCCGCAACGGCAGCGCCACATTGTCGGCCACCGACATCCACGGAAACAGCGAACGGCTGTAATCCTGGAAAACCACGGCCAGATTGTCGGGCGTCTGCTTCACCAGCACGCCGTCGACCTTGATCTGCCCGCCGGTGGGGGTGATGAGCCCGGCGATGGACCGCAGCAGCGTGGACTTCCCGCATCCTGACGGCCCGACGATGCACAGCAGCTCGCCCTCGGCCACGCTGAGGTTGAGCCCGTCGATGGCGTGGTGCTCGTTCGGTCCGCCGCCACCGTAGACGTGGGTGAGGTTGTCTATCTCGAGCAAGGGATTTCCTAGGGATGGGTCCAGAGATAACACGGCGACTCTATCGAAGGGGACATTCCTTGCACATGGTAAGGAAGAGGTGCTCTGCCCCATTTCTTCTGTTTATTGCTCTCATCTGTCTGTAGTGTGAAGGACCTGATGGACGGCTTCAGCGAGGCGGAGCTCGCTTACCTGCGCGAACACGACCTGGCGAGGCTGGCGACGGCCACGGCCGCCGGGGCGCCCCACGTCGTACCCGTCCGCATCCACCTCGGCGTCCAGCTCGGAGGCGACCGCGCGGGCGGCAACGGGTCCCCGGACGGCGAACGGCCCCTGGTGATCGGCGTCGGCTCGCTGCGGCTGCCCGGCGGCCCCCGCCACCGCCTCTACCGGCAGCACGTCGAGGAGAACGACCAGCTCGCGCTCGTCGTCGACGACTTCACCCCCGACGGGCCGCGCGGCGTCGCCGTCCACGGCATCGGCCGCGTCCACCCCGACGGCGGCGACCGGCTCGACAACCGCTTCGAGCCGGTCTGGCTCGCGATCGTGCCCACCTGGATCTCCTCCTGGGGGATCGACACACCGCCCATGGACCCGCCCCACAGCCGCCACGTCAGGTCTCCAGCCGCCGCTCGTGATGGTGCCAGGCCAGCACCCGCCGCTCCACGAGCAGGAACAACTCGTTGAGCAGATAGCCGAGAACGCCGAGCAGCACGATGCCCGCCCACATCGCCGGCAGGTTGAACGAGGAGTAGGCCACGGTGAGCTGGAAACCGATGCCGTTCGTGGTGCCCGGCAGCAGCTCCGCGAACACGGTCACGATCAGCGACAGCGACAGGGCCAGCCGCAGCCCGGCGAAGATCTTCGGCAGCGCCGACGGCAGCACGATCCGGAAGACCCGCTCGGCCCGCGACAGCCGGAACGCCTGCCCCGTGTCCAGATGCAGCGGCTCCACCGAACGCGCCCCGTCGGCCGTGTTGAGCAGCACCGGCCACACGATGCTGAACATGATGAACGCGAGCTGCATCTTCAGCCCGAACCCGAACACCACCAGGAACACCGTCACCAACGCCGGCGGCGGGATCGCCCGCAGGAACTGCAGCACGCCGTCGAGATAGTCGTACACCCGCGCCGACAGGCCCAGCGCCAGCCCGAGCGCCACCCCGGCCGCCGCCCCGCCCGCCAGCCCACCGGCCATCCGGCCCAGGCTCGGCAGCACGTTCTCCACGGCCAGCTCGGTCAGGAACAACCGGTCGGGCGGGCCGGAGAACCACATGGCGTGCATCCGCGTCGCGATCGTCGACGGCGGCGGGAAGAACGCGCTGCCGGCCGTCCGCGTGGCCCACTCCCACACGGCCACCAGCACCACGAGCAGCAACCACCGGGAAGCCACCACCTGCCAGACCCGCCCCGCCATTCCCCGGCGACCCCGCCGCCGCCCCTCAGACCGCCCCTGGCCGATCAGATCGCCCCCGGCTCGGTTGCGTCCGCCACCGGACGGCCCGCTCGCGGTTCCGTCGGTCTCCCGCTGCCCGGCACCGGCCTGGGTGCGGCCGTGCCGCCCACCGGCCCGCGCTACGTCGGCCTGGCCCCCGTCGGGCCGGCCGCGTCCGCCGTCGGGGGGCCCGTCGCCCTCGCGCTGCCCGGCCTGGGTGCGGCCATGCCGCCCGCCGGGGCGGCCCTCGCCGGTGGGGTCACCGGCGACGCGCCTCCCCCCGCCGCTTGCGGGCTCGGGGCCCTCGCCAGGGCGGGCAGGGGCATGCCGTCCGCCTGCGTTGGGGGACCGGCCCTCGTCGGGCGGGGCGATGTGGGGGTGGCCGGGGGGCTGGGTGGGGG
>NZ_JBGNUU010000042.1:0-19316 GCF_041950485.1 Nonomuraea sp. ATR24 | reverse complement strand
AAACTCTCCAAAAAAGGTTTGATACCAGGCAACATATCCGTCAAATATTTGACGAGGTGTTGCATGAAAAACTTCATGCACTGGCTTTTGACACACTGTTGAGTTCTCAAGAAACGGACGCTTGCTCTCCAGTCCTGCGAGAGGCGCTCATTTCGTTGTGTCTTAATTCTTTCAGCCGTTCAAGTCTCTGTCAAATTGACCGGACTTGCTCGACCTGCTGGAATTTCGACGCCCCGCTAACTTACCAGCTTGCGAGGAGTGCCTTCGCCAGTCGCACAGCCCATACCGAAATCACCTGAGTGAGGAGGTTGGGTTGCGCCGCACCGCGTCGGCTCCTAAAGATTAGCAGCGCCCAAGACCGTTCGTGCCGTGTTGCCTGCGCCGCCAGGCCACAAATCGATCACGGCCGACCATAGACTCCCCCACGTGAGCAGAGGCAACACGCCCCCTGTGGCGAAGAAGGTTCCGGCTGAGCGCACCCATCACGGCGACACCGTGATCGACGAGTACGCCTGGCTTACCGACAAAGACGATCCGGAGACGATCGCCTACCTGGAGGCGGAGAACGCCTTTCTCAAGGAGGAGACCGCCCATCTGACCGAGCTCCAGGAGCAGGTCTTCCAGGAGATCAAGGGCCGCACGCAGGAGACCGACCTGTCGGTGCCGAGCCGCAAGGGCGGCTGGTGGTACTTCTCCCGCACCGAGGAGGGCAAGCAGTACGCCACCTCCTGCCGCGTCCCCGCCGACGGCGACACGCCGCCGGAGATCACGCCGGGCGAGCGCCTCGACCGCGAGCAGGTCATCCTCGACGGCAACGAGCTGGCCGGCGACAGCCCGTTCTTCTCCGTCGGCACCAGCTCCGTCTCGCCCGACGGCACGATGCTGGCCTACTCCACCGACTTCAAGGGCGACGAGCGTTTCACGCTGCGGTTCAAGAACCTGGCGACGGGCGAGCTGCTCGAGGACGAGATCACCGACATCTTCTACGGCGGCGCCTGGTCGGCCGACGGGTCGGCGTTCTTCTACACGCGGGTCGACGACGCCTGGCGGCCCTACCAGGTCTACCGGCACACGCTCGGCACCAGCGAGGACGTGCTCGTCTACGAGGAGACCGACGAGCGGTTCTGGGTCGGCATCGGGCTGACCCGCAGCGAGCGCTACCTGGTGCTCGGCGCGGGCAGCAAGATCACCAGCGAGGTGCGCATCCTCGACGCCGCCGACCCGGCGGGCGAGTTCCGGCTGGTGCGGCCCCGCAAGACCGGCGTCGAGTACGGCATCGAGCACGCGGGCGACTTCTTCTACGTGCTCCACAACGAGAACGCGCGCAACTTCGAGCTGGCCACCGCGCCGCTCGACGACCCCGGCGTCTGGACGCCGGTGATCGAGCACCGGGAGGACACCCGGCTGCTGGAGATCGACGCGTTCGCGGGCCACGCCGTCGTGCACTTCCGCCGTGACGGCCTGACCGGGCTGCGGGTGCTGCCCGAGGGCGAAGCCCCGTACGAGATCGACTTTCCGGAGCCGCTCTACGACGTCGGGCCGGCCGGGAACCCGGAGTTCGTGACGAACCGGCTGCGCCTGGCCTACACCAGCATGGTGACGCCGGCCAGCGTCTACGACTACGACCTGGCCACGCGGGAGCTGATCCTGCTGAAGCGGCGGCCGGTGCTCGGCGGTTACGACCCCGAGGACTACGAGCAGTTCCGCGAGTGGGCCACGGCCGAGGACGGCACCGAGGTCCCGATCTCCGTCGTCAAGCGCAAGGACACGACGCTGCCGGCTCCGACGCTGCTGTACGGGTACGGCAGCTACGAGACGTCGATCGACCCGGGCTTCTCGGTGCCGCGGCTGTCGCTGCTGGACCGGGGGTTCGTGTTCGCGATCGCGCACGTGCGCGGCGGCGGCGAGATGGGCCGGCGCTGGTACGAGGAGGGCAAGCTCACCAGCAAGAAGAACACGTTCACCGACTTCGTGGCCGCGGCCCGGCATCTCAAGCAGGCCGGGTGGAGCGGGCGGGTGATCGCCAGGGGCGGTTCGGCGGGCGGGCTGCTCATGGGCGCGGCGGTCAACCTGGCTCCGGAGGAGTTCGCGGGCGTGGTGGCCGAGGTGCCGTTCGTGGACGCGCTGAACACGATCCTCGACCCGTCGCTCCCGCTGACGGTGATCGAATGGGACGAGTGGGGCGACCCGCTGCACAACGCGGACGTGTACGCGTACATGAAGGGGTACACGCCGTACGAGAACGTGGACGACAGAACGTATCCGCCGATTCTCGCGATCACCAGCCTGAACGACACGCGGGTGCTCTACCACGAGCCGGCCAAGTGGATCGCGCGGCTGCGCGCCACGGCCAAGGGCGGGCCGTTCCTGCTGAAGACGGAGATGGGCGCGGGACACGGCGGGCGCAGCGGACGGTACGACGCCTGGCGCGAGGAGGCGTTCGCGCTGTCGTGGATCATCGAAAGAGGGACAGCATGACGTACGAGGCCGACGCCGCCCGCTACGAGCGGCAGCCGTACAACCGGAGTGGGCGCAGCGGGCTGAAGCTGCCGGCGGTGTCGCTGGGGCTGTGGCACAACTTCGGTGACGACCGGCCGCTGGAGAACTCGCGGGCGATCCTGCGCCGGGCCTTCGACCTGGGCGTGACGCACTTCGACCTGGCCAACAACTACGGCGTGCCGTACGGGTCGGCGGAGCGGACGTTCGGGCGGATCTTCCGGCAGGACTTCTCCGCGTACCGGGACGAGCTGGTCATCTCTACCAAGGCCGGCTACGACATGTGGCCCGGCCCGTACGGCGAATGGGGGTCGCGCAAGTACCTGCTGGCCAGCCTGGACCAGTCGCTGGGCCGGATGGGCCTGGAGTACGTGGACGTGTTCTACAGCCACCGGCCCGATCCGGACACGCCGCTGGAGGAGACCATGGGCGCGCTGGACCGGGCGGTGCGCTCGGGCAAGGCGCTGTACGCGGGCATCTCCAACTACTCGGCGGAGCAGACCGCCCAGGCGGCCAGGATCATGCGGGAGCTGGGCACGCCGCTGCTCATCCACCAGCCGTCCTACTCGATGATCAACAGGTGGATCGAGGGCGGGCTGCTCGACACGCTGGAGGAGGCGGGCATGGGCTGCATCGTCTACTCGCCGCTGGCGCAGGGGCTGCTGACCGACCGCTACCTGAAGGGCGTGCCGGCGGACTCGCGGGCGGCGACCAGCCGGTTCCTCAGCGAGAAGCAGATCGACGTGGAGCTGGCGCGCTCGCTGGACGGGCTGGCCAGGGGGCGCGGGCAGAGCCTGGCCCAGATGGCGCTGTCGTGGACGCTGCGCGACCCGCGCGTCACGAGCGTGCTGATCGGGGCGAGCAGCGTGCGTCAGCTGGAGGACAACGTGGCGTGCGTGGACGGCCCGGCGTTCACCGAGGACGAGCTCAAGGCGATCGACGAGATCACAGGGCCTCGTGCCGCTGCAGGTAGGTGAACGACGCCCAGCCCGGCAGCACCGGCAGCCAGAACGTGAGCAGCCGGTAGAGCAGCACGGCCGAGGTGGCCAGGGTCGGCGGCACTCCCGCGACGCTCAGCCCGGCGGTGAGTGAGATCTCGACCGCGCCCAGGCCACCCGGCGTGGGCGCGGCCGAGCCGATGGCGTTGGCGGTGAGGTAGACGACCGCGACCGTGGTGAAGTCGATCTCGCCGCGGAACGCGTGGACGCACGCGTAGAGGCAGGCCACGAAGGCGATGGTGATCATGAGGGTGCCGACGGCGCCCTCGATCATCTTGCGTGGCGTCTGCAGCACGTCGAGCAGCCGGGGCAGCACGTTCGCGAACAGCCGCTGCATCCGCCGGGTGATGAACCGGCGCACCGGCGGGATGCCGAACAGCACCACGACCAGCAGCGCCACCGACAGGAGCACCACGACCAGGCCGCGCGACGGCGTGAACGTGGTGGCGGTGTTGGAGCCGGTGATGTAGGCGAACAGCAGCAGCAGGCCGATGTGGAAGACCATCATGACGAGCTGCGAGGCGCCCACGCTGGCCACGGCCAGCGCCGGGACGATGCCGCGCTTCTGCAGGTAGCGGGTGTTGATCGCGACGCCGCCGACGGCCGCGGGCGCGACGAGCTTGACGAACGAGGCGGCGAACTGCACCAGGACCGTGCGCCACAGCGGCAGGTGCTCGGGCACGAAGCCGCGCAGCATCAGCGCGGCGGCCACGAAGCTGACGAACGAGGCGAGCAGCGCCAGGCCGGTCCAGGCCCAGTTGGCGGTGGTGACGACCTGCACCACGTCGACCCGGCTGAGCTGGGACAGCACGATGTAGGCGGCGAACGTGCTGGCGATGATCGTGACGAGCGTGCGCGGCCGGAAGCGCTCCAGCCGGATCTCCTCCGGCTTGCTCTGCGGCTTGAGCGCGACGATCTGCTCGCGGATCGCGGTGAGCAGGTGCTTGTCCTTCTTCAGCGCGGCGCGGGTCTCGCGGGTGAGCGCGATGCGCTGGAGCAGCGGCATGGCGGTGGCCAGCGCGTCGGAGCCCATGACGGCGCTGGCGGCCCTGACGGACCGCTCGGCGCCGACGCGCAGCGCCAGATAGGTGAGGAGCTGGGCGATGTCGAGGCGCAGCAGCAGGTCGCCGGCGGCGATCTCGCCGCTGCGGGCGTCGGTGAGCACGACGCGGCCGGCCCGGTCGAGGTGGATGCCGTCGCCGGTCAGCCTGCGGTGGGCGAGGCGCTGGATCTGCAGCAGCGAGACCTGCTCCCAGATCTGGGCGAGGACGTCGTCGCTGATCTCCTCGTCGGGCACCTCGTCGAGCGGCCGGGTGTCGAGGTGCTCGTAGACGAGCAGCGCGGCCTCGGTGCCGATCTCGCTGGTGCCGAGCAGGCGGGGCGTGCTGGCCCCGGCGGCCTGGGCGGCGTAGGCCATGAGCGCCTCGCGCTCCAGCTCGGCGCGCAGCGACCTGATGGCCTTGCGCCGGGTCTCGGAGTTGAGGCGGATGCGCCGCCACAGCCGGTACGGCAGGCCGGCCACCTGGCGGTCGCGGTCGAGCACGGTGACGTCGAGGCTCGCGCCGTCGGCCAGCCCGACGGCGTAGCGGCGGCTGCCCTGGTGGTCGTCCTCGATGCGGCGGGCCGACACCGGGGAGAACGAGAGCCTGCGCAGCGTGGCCACGACGGCGTTGCCGGGCGGCCTGGTGTTGGGACTGCCGATCCCGTACAGGGTGGCGTAGCCCATCGCCATGCCGACCAGGACGGTGACGATGGCGCCGGGCAGGGTGATCTGGCCGCCGGAGTAGAGCGCCAGGATGTCGAGGCCGATCACGGTCCACACGAGCGCCCGCCAGGTGGGGCGGCGGGAGATGCGGACGGCGGTGGCGTAGGCGGTGACGGAGGTGAGCAGCGTGTTGAGCGGCTCGATGGGCCGGCCGCCGGTGAGCAGCCTGCCGAGGTCGTCGACGTTGCCGCCGACCAGCCACTGGCCGAGCAGGAACGAGCCGACCATGCCGACGATGGCGGCGATGAGCCCTTCGGCGACGCGCAGGCCGTCGCGGTGGAAGACCCGTTCGACGGCGAAGGCGACGGGCACGATGAGCACGGCCGCGCCGCCGACGAAGGTCGCGACGCGGCTGAGCAGCGGCACCAGGGCGGTGCCCTCGCTGACGTCGCGTTCGAGGCCGCTGAGCGTCTGCTTGGCCACCAGCGCGAGCAGGATCACCGCGCCGAGCGTGAGCAGCGTGGCGAACAGCCGCAGCAGGTCGGAGGGCCTGCGCAGGCGCTGGGGCAGGAGCGGCTCGACGACGTAGACGTCCGCGTCAGGGCGCGCTTCGCCCACGGCTGGATCCCCTTCCGAGAGGTCCTCCGCGTCTTCGCTTTCTCTGATTTCGGCCACCGACAGTGATTCTGCACCTTTCCGGGCGCATCGTACGATCTGTGAGCCCCGTGTCGGTGGAGCTCCAACCCTTCACCTTGATTTCTACCGCGAACTCCCCCTGACCGCGCCGCAGGGGCTCCACATAAGCTGTGACGCATGTCGGGCGAACTGAAGGTGCTGGGAGCGTGTCCGCTTGACTGCCCGGACACCTGCTCCTGGGTGGTCACCGTGCGGGACGGCGAAGCGGTCAAGATGCGCGGCAACCCCGACCATCCCTATACGCGCGGCGCGCTGTGCGTGAAGGTCAACCGCTACCTGGAGCAGACGCGGGCGCCCGACCGCATCCTCCACCCGCTGCGCCGCACCGGCCCCAAGGGGTCCGGGCAGTTCGAGCGCATCTCCTGGGAGGAGGCGCTGGAGGAGATCTCCGTACGGCTGCGCGGCATCGTCGAGGAGCACGGCGGCGAGGCGATCTGGCCCTACCAGGGCACGGGCACGCTGGGCTACCTCCAGGGCTGCGAGGGCGTGGCCGGCCGCCGGTTCTGGAACATGCTGGGCGCCTCGCGGCACTGGCTGAACATCTGCTCGGCGGCGGGCACCTCCGGTCTCCGGCTGACCAACGGCACGGCCGGCGGCATGGACCCGGAGAACTTCGCGCAGTCCCGGCTGATCCTGCTGTGGGGCACGAACACGCTCACCAGCGGTCACCACCTGTGGAAGTTCGTGCAGGACGCGCGGGCCGAGGGCGCGCACGTGGTGGCGATCGACCCGATCCGCACCAGGACCGCCGACCAGGCCGACCAGCATCTGGCGATCCGGCCGGGCACCGACGCGGCGCTCGCGCTGGGCCTGCTGAACGTGGTGCTGGCGGAGGGCGCGCAGGACGAGGACTTCCTGGCCCGGCACACCGACGGGTGGGAGAGCTTCCGCGCCGAGATCCTGAAATATCCGGTCGAGACGGCGGCGGAGATCACCGGCATCCCGGCCGCCGACATCCACAGCCTGGGGATGAGGCTCGCCCACACCCGGCCCACCGCGATCCGCGCCACCATGGGCATCCAGCGCCACGAGGGCGGCGGCACCGCGATGCGCACGATCGCCGCGATCCCCGCCGTGACCGGCGACTGGCGGCATCCGGGCGGCGGCGTCGCCTACTCGACCAGCGACCACGTGCACGTCAACATCGACACGCGCGACGACCTGCTGGCCAAGCCGGTGCGCACGCTCACCATGACGCGGCTGGCCTCCGAACTGGCCGACCCCGACTCGGTCAAGTGCCTGTGGGTCTACGGCGCGAACCCGGTCGGCTCGACCTCCGACAGCAACCGGATCAGGCGCGGGCTGATGCGCGACGACCTGTTCACGGTCGTCATGGAGCAGTTCCCGACCGACACGGTCGACTACGCCGACATCGTGCTCCCCGCGACGATGCAGACCGAGCACATGGACCTGCACGCCGGTTACGGCCACCTCTACCTCCTGTGGAACGAGCCCGCGAGCCCGCCGCCGGGCGAGTGCCTGTCGACGACCGAGACCTTCCGCCGGCTGGCGGCGCACATGGGGATGACCGAGCCGTCCCTGTTCGACACGGATCTGGAGCTGGCCGAGAACCTGCTGTCCAGCGGGCATTCCTCGCTTGAGGGCATCACCGTCGACAGGCTGCGCAAGGAGGGCTGGGTGCGGATGAACTACCCCGATCCCTTCACGCCGCACGCCGACGGCTTCCCGACCCGGTCCGGCCGGCTGCGGTTCCCGCCGCCGGGCAAGGCGTACGTGCCGTCGCTGTCGGCGCGCACGGCGGGGCGCGGCCCGTACCCGCTGACGCTGATCACGCCGGCCCCGCACACGTTCCTCAACACCACCTTCGGCAACAATCCGGAGCTGCGGCGGCGGGCCAAGGAGCCGGTCGTGCTGGTCAACCCGGCCGACGCGCGGGCGCGCAGGCTGAGCGACGGGCAGCGGGTGCGGGTGCACAACGCCGGCGGCGGCTTCCTGGCCGACGTCGAGATCAGCGACCGGGTGGCGCCCGGCGTGGTGGCCTCGCCCAAGGGCCGCTGGCCCAAGCTCAGCCCGGGCGGCGCCAACCCCAACACGGTCGTCGCCGAGCGTGACGCCGACCTGGGCAGGGGTGCGGTCTACCACGACAACCTGGTGGAGCTCAGCCCTTGTGCCGGTCCATGAACGCCACGACCCGGTCGATGACCTCGGTGGCGTAGGGGCCCCGGAACAGGTCGGAGGCGTGCGCGCTCTCGCCCTTGATGACGTGGATCTGCCGGTCGGGGGCGCGGGTGGCGGCGTCGTGCGCGGTCTGCAGGTCGTCGGCGCCGCCGTAGCTGTCGTGCTCGGTGCCGATCTGGAGCAGCGGCACCTTCAGCTTCGCGGCCTCGGCGGCGTCGATCGCGCCTGACAGGGCGATCACCCCGGCGGCCTTGTCCCCCAGCTCCAGCGCGGCGGTCGCCGAGACGGTGGCGCCGATCGAGCCGCCCGCCAGGAAGACCCGCTCGACGCCCTTCTCCTTGGCCAGCCGCCTGGCCATCGCCAGCGCGGTGTCCTCGGGCAGGTCGACGGACTTGCGCGCGTACAGCAGGACGCGGTAGCCGGCGGCGACGAGCCGGTCGGACAGCGGGCGCCAGGAGCACACGTTGCCGCGCCGCTCGTAGGTGATGACGACGCCGACCTCGCCCTTTCCGGTGATGACGCCGGGCATGTCGTCGCCGTAGGTGAAGATCTTGCCGTCGTCGCGGGTGTAGCAGCCGCTCACGTTGGGGCCCTTCGCCTTGGCCTTCGTCGGCGTCGGCGTCGGCGTGGGCGTGGGGGTGGCGCTGGGTGGTGGTGACGGGCTGGGGGCGGCCGAGGTGCTGACCGCGCCTCCGCAAGCGGTCAGCACCAGTACGAGTCCCAACGAGCCGACTATCGCGCGCATGGCCGCCCCTTTCTCTGAGACTATGTCAGAAGTGACATAGTTGCCAGGAACAATACTCTGGACGCACCATGACCTCAACGCTGGGATTCGCGATCCTCGCCGTGCTGGCCCGCGGCGAGCGCACCGGGTACGACATCGCCCAGGCGATGCGCCGGCCGGTGGCCTACTTCTGGACGGCCAGGCACAGCCAGATCCATACCGAGCTGCAGAAACTGCTGGCCGAAGGACTGGTCGCGTACGAGACGCAGGCGGGGCCCGGGCCGCAGGACAAGAAGATCTACCGGCTGACCGGCGCGGGCACGGCGGCGCTGCGCGAGTGGGTGACCGAGCCGCCGCGCGAGCGGCCGGAGCGCGACGAGCTGGTGCTCAAGACCTACACGGCCTGGCTCGCCGAGCCGGAGGCGCTGCGGCGGCTCTTCGCCGACCAGCTCGCCCGCCACGAGGCCAGGCTGGCCGACTACGAGCGCGAGGAGGAGCTGTTCGGCGGGCCGCCGCCGATCGGCGACCCGCGCTTCGGCAACTACGCGACGCTGCGGTGCGGGCTCGGCTACGAGCGGCACCGGGCCGACTGGTGCAGGTGGATGCTGGCTCAGCTCAGCGCGAGCTTGTAGCCCTCGTGCGAGGCGGTGAAGCCGAGCGAGTCGTAGAAGCGGTGCGCGTCGGCGCGGGACTTGTCGGAGGTGAGCTGCACCATGGCGCAGCCCCGGGCGCGGGCCCGGTCGATGCCCCACTGGATCATCCTGCGGCCCAGCCCCTCCCCCCGGCTGGAGGCGGCGACCCGGACGGCCTCGATCTGGCACCGCTCGGCGCCCAGCCGCGACAGCCCGGCCAGGTAGGTGAGCTGCATGGTGCCGACCACCTTGCCGTCGCGCTCGGCGACGATCAGCTCGTCGTACGGGTCGGCGTCGATGCGGTCGAAGGCGGCCAGGTAGCGCTCGTCGGACGGGTCTCCCTCGCGGGTGGCGCCGAGCGGGTCGTCGGCCAGCATCGCCACGATCGCGGGCACGTCGTCCCGGCGGGCCCGGCGGAAGAGCAGGGACAGGACATAGTGGGACTCGGGGATGTCGGGGTTGGACGGCAGGCCCATCTTCTTGCCGCTGGGGGTGAACCCCTTGCTCGCGTACAGCGCCCTGGCCGCCGTGTTGTGGTCGACGCACCACAGCTCGACCTCGTCCACGCCGACCTCCCTGGCGTGCGCGACGGCCGCGTCGACCAGCCGCGAGGCGACCCCGCGGCCCCTGGCCTCCGGCGCGACCCACATCGACAGCAGGTGCGCCCGGCCCTCCTCGACCCGCACGCACACCAGCCCGGCGTCGCCGCCGTCGATGACGGCCACCCGCCACCACGACCCTGACAGCCGCTCAGCCCACGTCTCGGCGGTGAACGCGCTCTCCCGCTCGTAGGAGGACCCGAACGCGTCAGGCGCCTCCTGGAGCGCGCGCAGGCGGATCGCCTTCAGCCGCTCCCACTCGCCGGCGCCGAACTGCTCAATCGTGACATCTCGCATGAACTGCATCATGTCAGGGACTGGTCAGGGTCCATCCCCGATGTGGGCAGGGGGCGGCCGGAGGCACGCTGAGGACATGAACGAAATCACCCGACGTGATGAAGTCTCGCTGTCCGCCGCCGCCCTGCGCGGCGCTCCGTGGAAGGCCGCCGTCATCGGCGGTGGCGCCGTCGCCGCGACCAGTTTCGGGGTCGGGCTGCTCGGCGGCGGCGACATGGTGTGGGCGCTGGGGCTGGGCATCAGCCTGTTCGCGCTGATCGCGGCCGTGGGCGCGGTGTCCAAGCCCGAGGAGGGCGACCGGGTGACCCGGCAGGCGCGCGTGTGGGGCCTGCGCCACCCGTGGAAGTTCGCGCTGCTGCCGGCCGGCATCACCGCGGTGCTCGACTACCCGGTGCAGCTCGTGCTCGACGGGGAGGGCGTGTTCGGCTCGGCGGTGCACGCCGGCTGGCACGGACTGCTCGTCTACGTGATCGCCGCCGTGCTCACCCTCACCATGCAAGGCCGGGCGCGCTCAGCTCGCTGAGGCGGCCCGCTCGGCCTCGCTCCGGCAGACGCAGAACTCGTTGCCCTCGGGATCGCGCATGGTGACCCAGCCGATGCCGTTCTCGTCGCGCCGGTCGTCGTAGATGGTGGCGCCGAGGCCGAGCAGGCGCTCGACCTCCTGGTCGCGGGTGCGGCCCTCGGTGCCGTTGACGTCCAGGTGCAGCCGGTTCTTCACGGACTTGCCCTCCGGCACCCGGATGAACAGCAGGAACGGGTCGTGCTTGGTGCGCAGCATCACCTCGTCGTCGCCCGGCATGTCGCCGTCGCCGAGCGGGAGGCCCGTGGCCTTGCTCCACCAGGTGGCGAGCTCGTACGGGTCGGCGCAGTCAATGGTCACAGCGTGAATCTCGATCATTCGGCCACTCAATCGCGACACCGGCAATCGAGTCAAGCCGGTTAGTGCGCGCCGGCCAGGTTGAGCCCGACGACCCCGGCCAGGATGAGCCCGATGGAGATCAGGCGGATCGCCGAGACGTCGTCGCCCATGGCCAGCATGCCGAGCACCGCCGTGCCGACCGCGCCGATGCCGGTCCACACGGCGTACGCGGTGCCGACCTCGAGGGACTTGA
The DNA here is from genome assembly GCF_041950485.1 of Nonomuraea sp. ATR24. Taxonomy (NCBI): domain Bacteria; kingdom Bacillati; phylum Actinomycetota; class Actinomycetes; order Streptosporangiales; family Streptosporangiaceae; genus Nonomuraea; species Nonomuraea sp. ATR24. The sequence continues at coordinate 7,918 of NZ_JBGNUU010000042.1, read as the reverse complement.
GGGCGTACGCGAGCATGCCGAAGCTCAGGAGCGCGGTGAGCAGGAAGGAGACGGACCACCACACGTGGGTGAAACCGTTGCTGAGCTTGAGCGACAGGGCCATCGCGACTTCGGCGACGCCGGCGAGAACGAGGATGATCCAGGCCATCGTGGCATGACTCCTTCAGCGGGACTGCAGTGTCATGCGTCGTCTTTACCTACCGGGTACGGCGCGTCTCGTCCGGGAGCTGTGCTCACAACACGGAACGCCCCCAGGGCCGCGATCATTCCCACCAGATCGTGACCCAGCGGTCGCGGGGCATCGGCCACATCCCCATCTCCTGCGCCGTGCGCGCCACCTCGTCGGCCCGCGCCGGGTCGAGGCAGATGCGGTGGCAGGCGCTGGCGGCCAGCTCCTCCAGGGAGCTGAATCGTTCCAGCGGGGCCTCGCGCTCCTCCACGCGCACCGCGAAGCCCAGCGCGGCGGCCAGCGCCACGCAGTCCTCGGCGACGGGCCGCACGGGACGGTCGACGCCGTGGAAGTGCTGCCAGAGCGGCGCCAGCCAGCTCATGGGATGGCGGTGCGGCAGCTCCAGCACCACGCGGCGGCGGGTGCGCGAGTCGAGCGCGAACAGGAACGGCGCCAGGTCGGGGACGTTGTAGACCACGTGCGCGGCCACCGACACGTCGACCTCGGGCACCTCGTCCGCCACGTCCGGCCAGCGGCCCGCGATCGCGGTGGTGCGCACGCCCAGCTTGTCGGCGCGGGCCGAGAGCTCGTCGAGCATCTCGGGCGAGCTGTCGACGGCGTAGAGGTGGCCGATGCGCTCGCGCAGCGGCAGCGACGAGGCGCCCGGTCCCGAGCCGACGTCCAGCAGCGTGCCGCCCTCGGGCAGCGCCTGCCTCACGCGCGTCATGGTGGGCCCGTCGTCGGGCTCGGCGAGCGCTCTGTCGGTGCGGCTGGTGAACCGGCTCACCGGATAGCCCCACGGATCGACCGGGGCCGCGGCCAGGATCTCCGGCGGAATGGCCCAGGATTCCAGGCGCTCTCGCCATCTCGCGGCGAGTTCTTCGGCATCCACGGAGATGAGCATGCCACGCATATCCATGGTTACCGGCGGGTAGCATTGCTAGTAAGGTTACTCACCGGTAGATGAAGGACTCGGTTCAAGGAGAGCTGCACCCATGGGCCACTACAAGAGCAACGTGCGTGACCTGGAGTTCAACCTTTTCGAGGTGTTCGGGCGACGCGAGATCCTCGGCAGGGGCCCGTACGCGGACGTGGACGAGGACACGGCCCGCAGCATCCTGGATGAGGCCGAGCGGCTGGCGACGGGCGTCCTGGCCGACTCGTTCGAGGAGGGCGACCGCAACCCGCCCGTCTTCGACGCCGCCACCGGGTCCGTCACCATCCCCGACGGCTTCAAGAAGTCGTTCAAGACGCTGGTCGACGGCGGCTGGGCGCACCTCGACCTGCCCACCGACCTGGGCGGCCCCGGCATCCCGCGGAGCCTGGCGTGGGCCACCGCCGAGATGGTCCTGGGCGCCAACCCGGCGCTGTACATGTACGCGGCGGGCCCGAACTTCGCCTACACGCTGTGGAAGGTCGGCACCCCGGAGCAGAAGCGCTTCGCCGAGCTGGCCATCGAGCGCAACTGGGGCGCCACCATGGTGCTGACCGAGCCCGACGCCGGCTCCGACGTGGGCGCCGGCCGCGCCAAGGCGATCAAGCAGGACGACGGCACCTGGCACATCGAGGGCGTCAAGCGCTTCATCACCAGCGCCGAGCACGACATGGCCGAGAACATCTTCCACCTGGTCCTGGCCCGCCCCGAGGGCCACGGCCCCGGCACCAAGGGCCTGTCGATGTTCCTGGTGCCCAAGTTCCACGTGAACCTGGAGACCGGCGAGCTCGGCGAGCGCAACGGCGCATACGTGACCAACGTCGAGAAGAAGATGGGCCTGAAGGTCTCCACGACCTGCGAGCTCACCTTCGGCGACAAGCACCCGGCGGTCGGCTGGCTGGTCGGCGACGTGCACGAGGGCATCAAGCAGATGTTCATGGTCATCGAGCACGCCCGCATGATGGTCGGCACCAAGGCCATCGCCACCCTGTCCACCGGCTACCTGAACGCGCTGGAGTACGCCAAGCAGCGCTTCCAGGGCGCCGACCTGACCAAGATGGCCGACAAGACCGCCCCGCGCGTGACCGTGGTCAACCACCCGGACGTGCGGCGCGAGCTGATGCTGCAGAAGGCGTACGCCGAGGGCATGCGGGCGCTGGTGCTCTACACGGCGACCTTCCAGGACGCCATCCAGATCGACCCCGACGACCGGCACGCGCACGCGATGAACGACCTGCTGCTGCCGCTGGTCAAGGGCGTCGGCTCGGAGCGCTCGTACGAACTGCTGGCGCGCTCGCTGCAGACGCTGGGCGGCTCCGGCTACCTCCAGGACTACCCGATCGAGCAGTACATCCGGGACGCGAAGATCGACTCCCTGTACGAGGGCACGACCGCGATCCAGGGCCTGGACCTGTTCTTCCGCAAGATCCTGCGCAACCAGGGCGCGGCCGTGGGCGCACTGCTGACCGAGATCAACGAGTTCGCCGCCTCCGAGGCGGGCAACGGCCGGCTCAAGGAGGAGCGCAAGCTGCTCGCCGAGGCCGCCGCCGAGGTCAAGGCCATGGGCGACACGATGGCCGGCTGGGCGCTCGGGTCGCTGGAGAAGCCGGAGGAGGTCTACCGCGTCGGGCTCAACACCACCCGGTTCCTGCTCTCGCTGGGCGACCTGGTGATCGGCTGGCTGCTGCTGCGCCAGGCCGAGGTGGCGCTGGCCCGCCTGGCGGACGGCGACGACCCCTTCTACCAGGGCAAGGTCGCGGCGGCGTCGTTCTTCGCCACGACCGTGCTGCCCCGCCTGGCCGCCGAGCGCCGCACGCTCGACGCCACTGGTCAGGAGCTCATGGAGCTGCCCGAAGAGGCCTTCTGACGAACGCGCCGGCCCGATGGCCGGCGCGTTCTTCGCACCATTTCCCTATTAAACCTGTAGGAAATGTTGACTTAGTGGCGGCGGACGCCTAGGTTCGGCGGCATGAGAGTGGGCCGTTTCAGACATGCCGTTGCCGCAACCACGCTGCTGCTGGCCACCGCAGCCTGTGGGACGAGCCAGGCCGGATCCGTCCAGAAGGAACTGCGCTACCAGGGCAGCGTCGGCGCGGTCACCTTCCCCGAACTGGCCGAGGAGCTGGGCTACCTCGGCGACATCAAGCTGAAGTGGGTCGGCAACACCACCTCCGGGCCGCAGGACATCCAGTCCGCAGCCACCGGCCAGACCGACTTCGGCGGCGCCTTCAACGGCGCCATCGTCAAGCTCCGGGCCGCCCGGGCCCCCATCAAGGCCGTGATCGGCTACTACGGCGCGGACGAGAAGTCGTTCAGCGGCTACTACGTGCCCGAGGACAGCCCGATCAGGACCGCGCGCGACCTCATCGGCAAGAAGATCGGCGTCAACACGCTCGGCGCGCACCACGAAGCCGTGATCAAGGAGTATCTGACCCGGGCCGGGCTCACGCCCGCCGAGATCGAGCGCGTCCAGCTCGTCGTCGTCCCGCCGGTCAACACCGAGCAGGCGCTGCGCCAGGGACAGCTCGACGTCGGCACCCTCGGCGGCATCCTCAAGGACAAGGCGCTGGAGCGCGGCGGGCTGCGGCCGCTGTTCACCGACACCGGGCTGTTCGGGCCGTTCACCGCCGGCTCGGTCGTCTTCCGCGAGGCGTTCATCGCCGACAACCCCGAGGTCGTCCGCACGTTCGTGACCGGCTTCGCCAAGGCCGTGCACTGGGCCCAGACCCGCCCCCGCGAGGAGGTGGTCGCCAAGTTCGAGCAGATCATCAACCGCCGCGGCCGCAACGAGGACCCGAGCACCGTGCGCTACTGGAAGAGCTCGGGCATCGCCGGCCCAGGCGGGGTGATCGCCGTCAAGGAGTTCCAGACCTGGATCGACTGGCTGGAGCGCTCCGGCGACATCAGGCCCGGCCAGGTCGAGGCCGGCGACGTCTTCACCAACGCGTTCAACCCCTACGCCGGCCGGAGCGCCTCATGACGACACTGAGCGAGACCGCCGTCCGCACCAAGATCGGCATCCGGGGCGTGGGCCGGACGTTCACGGTCCGGGGCGAGCCGTTCACCGCGCTGGCGGACATCGACCTGGACGTGCGCGAAGGAGAGTTCCTGACGCTGGTCGGGCCGAGCGGCTGCGGCAAGTCCACACTCCTCGACCTGATCGCCGGGCTGGCCGCGCCGAGCAGCGGCGAGATCCTCATCGACGGCGCCCCCGTCACCGGCCCCGGCCTCGACCGGGGCGTGGTCTTCCAGCAGTACGCGCTGTTCCCGTGGCGGTCGGCGCGGGCCAACGTCGAGTTCGGGCTGGAGGCCAAGGGCGTACCCCGCCGCGAGCGCGCCGGGCGGGCCAGGCACTACCTGGACCTGGTCGGCCTGGCCGGGTTCGAGGACCGCTACCCGCACGAGCTGTCGGGCGGCATGCGCCAGCGGGTCGCCATCGCGCGCAGCCTCGCCTTCGACCCCGACGTGCTGCTCATGGACGAGCCGTTCGCCGCCCTGGACGCCCAGACGCGCGAGTCGCTGCAGGGCGAGCTGCTGGACGTGTGGCGCAAGACCGGCAAGACGATCGTGTTCATCACCCACGGCATCGACGAGGCCGTCTACCTGGGCCAGCGGGTCGCCGTCATGACCTCCAGGCCGGGGCGGATCAAGGAGGTCGTCGAGGTGTCGTTCGACTCGCGCGAGGGCGACCTCCGGGCCGACCCGGCGTTCGGCGCGTACCGGCACCACGTGTGGAGCCGGCTGCGCGCCGAGGTGGCGGCGGCCCAGGAGCAGGAGCGGGCCTCGTGAGCGCCGTCCGGCGGGCCGCCGCCCGGTCGGCGGCCGTCCTGCTGCTCCTGGCGGCCTGGGAGGGGCTGCCCCGGCTGGGCGTGGTCGACCCGGTCTTCGTGCCGCCGCTCTCGGTGAACCTCCAGGCCGGCTACGACCTGCTGCTCGGCGGTCAACTGCCCGAGCACGTACGGGCGTCGCTGGTGCGCTCGCTGTCCGGGTTCGGCCTGGCCATCCTGCTGGCCATCCCGCTCGGGCTGCTGATCGGCTGGTACCGGCCGGTGGCCGACACGCTGGTGCCGCTGCTGGAGGTGTTCCGCAACACCTCGGCGGTCGCGCTGCTGCCCGTCTTCACGCTGATCCTCGGCATCGGCGAGACCACGAAGATCACCTTCGTGCTGTACGCCTGCTCCTGGCCGATCCTGCTCAACACCATCAGCGGGGTGCGGGCGGTCGAGCCGTTGCTGGTCAAGTCCGCCAGGTCGATGGGCGTCGGCCCGGTCCGGCTGTTCCAGAAGGTGATCCTGCCCGCCGCCGTGCCCGCCGTCTTCACCGGCATCCGGCTGGCCGGGGCGTACGCGATCCTCGTCCTGCTCTTCGCCGAGATGGTCGGCGCCAAGGCGGGGCTCGGCTACCTGATCCAGGACGCCCAGTTCAGCTTCCGCATCCCCGACATGTACGCCGGAATCATCACGATCTCCCTGCTCGGCCTGCTGTTCAACCTGCTGCTGGTCAGCGTCGAGCGCCGCTTCAGCACCTGGAGGACCACATGAGCAGACAGCTACGCCTCAACGCCTTCCTCATGGGCGTCGGCCACCACGAGGCCGCCTGGCGGCACCCGCTGACCGAGCCCGCCCGCCTGGCCGACGTCCGCCACTACCAGGAGCTGGCCAGGATCGCCGAGGCGGGCAAGCTGGACTCCGTCTTCCTGGCCGACGGGGTGGCGCTGCAGGCCGACGTCCGGCACAACGCGCTCGGCGGGCTCGAACCGCTGACCCTGCTGTCCGCGCTCGCCGCCGTGACCGACCACGTCGGGCTGATCGCGACCGTCTCGACGACCTACAACGAGCCGTTCCACGTCGCCCGCAAGTTCGCCTCGCTCGACCACATCAGCGGCGGCCGGGCCGGCTGGAACATCGTCACCTCCGCCGGCGAGGCCGAGGCGCGCAACTTCGGCATCGAGCGGCCCGCGCACGCCGACCGCTACGCCCGCGCCACCGAGTTCCTGGACGTGGTCACCAAGCTCTGGGACAGCTGGGAGGACGACGCCGTCGTGGCCGACCGGGCGGGCGGCGTCTACGCCGACACCGGCAAGATCCACGCGATCGAGCACGCCGGCGAGCGGTTCTCCGTACGCGGCCCGCTGAACACCCAGCGGCCGCCGCAGGGGCATCCGCTGCTCGTCCAGGCGGGCTCGTCGGAGGACGGCAAGGAGTTCGCCGCCCGCTACGCCGAGGCCGTGTTCACCGCCCAGCAGACGCTGGAGGAGGGCCGGGCGTTCTACCGCGACCTCAAGAGCCGCCTGACCCGCCACGGCCGGCAGCCCGGCGACCTGCTCGTCCTGCCCGGGATCTCGCCCGTCATCGGCTCCACCGAGAGCGAGGCCCGCCGCCTGGAACGCGAGCTGGACGAGCTCATCATCCCCGCCTACGGGCTGGCCCAGCTCTCCACGCTCGTCGGCATCGAGCTGGACCACGACGCGCTCGACCGGCCGCTGCCCGACGTGGGCGTCGACACCGAGGGCGCGCAGAGCCGCCGCAAGCTCGTCGTGGACCTGGCCAGGCGCGACAACCTGACCGTGCGGCAGCTCATCGCCCGGCTGGCCGGCGGCCGTGGGCACCGGGTGGTGGCCGGGGCGCCCGAGCAGATCGCCGACCAGATCCAGGAGTGGTTCGAGGGCGGCGCGGCCGACGGGTTCAACATCATGCCGCCGCTCCTGCCCAGCGGGCTGCACGACTTCGTCGACCACGTCGTGCCGGAGCTGCGCGTCAGGGGGCTGTTCCGGCACGAGTACGAGGGCCGTACGCTGCGCGAGAACTACGGCCTGAGCAGGCCGGGCTCCCGCTACGCCGCCGATCGGGCCGCCGACCTGGTGGTGGCCGGATGAGCCTCGTCACGCTGGTCGGCAACCCGCGAGAGGGCTCCAGGACGCTCGCGGCGGCCGTCGAGGCAGCCGAGGCCGTCGGGCGGCGGATCGGGCACGACGGGCCGCCCGAGGTCGTGGACCTGTCGGCGCTCGGGCCGCACCTGCTCGCCGCCACCCCGTCGGCCGCCGTGGAGGTGGCCGTGGAGCTGGTCACCGGGGCACGCGTGCTGGTGGTGGCCAGTCCCACCTACAAGGGCACCTACACCGGGCTGCTCAAGTCCTTCCTGGACCGGCTGCCTCCCGCCGCGCTGCGCGGGACCGCGGCGCTGCCCCTGCTGGTCATGGGCGACCCGGCGCACTCCCTGGCCGTCGAAGTGCACCTGCGGCCGCTGCTGGTGGAGCTCGGCGCCGTCGTGCCCACGCCCGGCCTGGCGCTGCTGGAGTCGCGGCTGCCGCAGCTCGGCGAGGTGCTCGCCGACTGGGCCGACCGGGTCGCGCCCCAGGTCGCGGCGGTGCTCAGGCAGGAGGTGGCGTCCTGAGGGTGTGATCCGCGTTACCCGGGTATGACCGAGGACGTACTAGCTCTTTGCCTGTCGCTGGAGGCCGTCATGGGTGTCGGGGTCAGCATCTTCTTCCTCACGCTCGGCGCCATCCTGAGATTCGCCATCGAGCCCGACGTGTTCGGCCAGAGCGTCCACATGGACGTGATCGGCCTCATCTTCATGATCGTCGGAGGCGCCGGGATCGTGCTGAGCGTCGTGCTCGCGCCCCGGCGCGGCCGCACCTCCGACGACCGGCTGATGCACCGCGAGAACAACCCGCCCGAGCTCTAGAGCCAACGCCGTTCAGTTAGGGCTGGGGTCGTGGCGTCAAGGGCTGGCCCGGAGCATGTTGATGCTGATGGTGGCTTTGTAGGTGGTCCGGTCGATGGCGGGTCCGCGGGCGTTGTATTTGGAGATCG
>NZ_JBGNUU010000041.1:0-25902 GCF_041950485.1 Nonomuraea sp. ATR24 | reverse complement strand
GCGATCTCCAAATACAACGCCCGCGGACCCGCCATCGACCGGACCACCTACAAAGCCACCATCAGCATCAACATGCTCCGGGCCAGCCCTTGACGCCACGACCCCAGCCCTAACTGAACGGCGTTGGTCCTAGTCCCACGCCTCCAGACCACACCCCACGCGGCCGCGGGCCCAGAGCACAAAGACCCGTGTCGGCGGGTCCATTATCACCTTCCGCCCTGCGAGGGCCTAGCGCAGGGACTTTCGCCCCTGGCGGCGAGCGCATCGACGGCATGGACTGAGAGTGTCAGGTTCCGCCTGAAGGGAGACCACCATGGACTGGCCCCTGGCGATCGTCATCATCTCCGTGGTTTTCGCTGTCACGGTGATCTTCACCTCGTTCATCGCTCGACCGAAGAAGTAGCGCCGGCGGCGCGGGGCGCACGGCACCCGGCGCCGTGCGCCCCCACCGTCTGGACAGCGAATCCCCTGTGCCGCCGCCTGCCTCTTCTCCGTTCATGGATGTAGGTCTCCACCCGCAGGTAGTACGCGACCTCCACCCCGGCCAGTGCCCGCCCCGTCCGCCCGGCGTCCGTGGCGCCACCGCCCGCCACCGCGTCCATCAGTGGATGCGCCGCGCTCTGCTGGGCTACGCCGACGCCCACGACGGTCTGGTCGGTGACCATACCTCACGGCTGAGCCCCTACCTGAGGTTCGGCTGCCTGTCACCGCTGAGACTGGCCCACCTGGCCGCCGGCAGCGAGGCGTCCGTCCGCCAGTCGTGCTGGCGCCACTTCTACCACCAGGTCACGTACGCCTTCCCTCGCATCAACCGGGGACGACTACCGCCCCCGCAGCCACCGCTGGCGCGACGACGAGGACGCGCTGCAGTCCTGGCGCAAAGACATGACCGGGCTGCCCATCGTGGAACGCCGGCATGCGCCCGCTCCTCGCCGAAGGCCGGATGCACAACCGGGCCCAACTCATCGTGGCCTCCTACCTGGTCAAGCTTCTCGGCATCGCCTGGCACGCCGGTGCCCGACACTCTTCGACCACCTGCTCGACGGAGACGTGGCCAACAACTCGGGCGACTGGCAATGGATCGCCGGCACCGGCGACACCCGACCCAACCGCGGCTCAATCCGCTGCGCCAAGCCCAGCGATGCGACCCGGCGGGCGACTGCGTACGATGCTACGTTCCCGGGGCTCGCCGACGTGTCCACCGCCCACATCCATCAGCCCTTGCGTCTGGCCGCACCACCGGACGGCTACCCCCCCCGATGCTCTGACCGACTGGTGACCCGATATCGGGCGGCCGCGTGACATCGACGCGCGGCGGAGCGATCATGACCCAGAAGCGATACGGCCGCGCCTTGACCCGAGGATGGGCGTGTCGATGACTACTCTGAGGCGTCGCGAGCGCAGGTTCGGGTAGTCGCAGCGCATGACGAAGAAGCGGAAGGAAGACCTGTCGGTTGGCGACGAGGTCACCTGGCGAAGCCATGGATCCACCGTCCATGGCAAAGTCGAGAAGAAGATCACCAGTAGGCGGAAGGAAGCCGGCCGTACCGTGGCCGCCACTCCCGACGAACCCCAGCACGTGGTGCGCAGCGAGAAAAGCGGCAAGAAAGCCGTGCACAAGCCGTCAGCCCTGCGAAAGGACGAAGGCTAGCGATGACCGAGGAGGAGCGGGCGATCGCGGCGGAGTTCGGCCAGGCGGTGAACATGACCGCCAAGGAACTGGAGCACTGGCTCACCACGGATGAGTCCAAAGCGGTCGGGCAGAAGGACGACGGCGGCGAATCCACAGGCCACGAATCGGGCCGCAAGATCGTCGACCTGCTCCACGCGAAGAAGTCGTCCCTCACCGCCCAGGACTACGCTCACATGCGCAAGGTGATCGGCTACATACACCGGCACCTGGCGCAACGGCCTTCCGGCGACGTCCGAGAGTCCAGATGGCGCTATTCGCTGATGAACTGGGGCCATGACCCGCTGAAATGAGCCGGGTCCCCGGACCGAGCCGCCACGTCACCGCCAGGGCGGCCGAATCCCGGTGGACGGAATCCGACATCGCCGAGCGCAGGTCACGGTGCCCCCGGCGTGCGAACTGTGACCCCGGAGGGTACGAGGCTCGCCAGGATCGATCGGTGGCCGGCGAGCGCCCGACGTGATCAGCCGCCCTCTCGCTGCCGGAAAGCATCGGATCGGAGGAGTAGCGACGCTCGCGCGGACACTCCGACTTTGATCATGGCGCAACGACGGTCACGTCCGCGGGATGCATTCGCACCGTCGTCAAGCGCACCTCCATCACGCTCCGGCAGGACATGGACCTGTCTAGGGCCGGTCGGTCTCATACAGGTGAGCGCTTCGGGGCAGGGGCTACGTGAGGACGTCCAGCCCTGGCGTCAGCCGGGCCCGGGACGGTGCGACGGAGGGGATGGCCCTCACGATGGAGGAACAAGATTATGGAAGCCAAACAGTGGACGGTACAGGTTTACCTGGCCGAGGACGGCGATGACACTCACGCCCGGGCGGTATTGAGCACTCAGGACGGCCAGGAACGAATGACCGGCACGGGTCACGCCCGGCGCAACCCGGCCGACCCGTCAGTGCCGGAGATCGGCGACGAACTCGCGGCCTCACGGGCGCTGACCAACCTTGCCGATCAGCTCGCCATCGTCACGCAACATGACATCACCAAGGTCGCCGACGCGCCGGTCCCGAGCCGATCGTGGTGATTCGGGAAGTAGAGCGAATCTACCGCCATGGCGGCCGCAGAGGTGCGTTTCAGATGGTCGAGGCGTGCGTCGATCCGCAGGGTGTCTGGCACCGGGAGTATCGGGATCCGGCGCGCGACCGCTACCGGAGACGCAGCACCTGAGGCTGGTCCGGGGGCGCTGGCCGGTCCGGCTCAAGCCGACTCGGTAGGCGTACTGGGCCGCGCTGGTGCAGGCAGACTGCGCACGCAAGCGACGGTCAGCGCGAGGATCGCGGCTAAGTCGACTGGCGTCGGCGCCGCAGCGCGAGCCCGAGGGCGGCGGCCGCCACCGCGCCGGCGGCCGTCAAGACGGTCCAGCCACTGTGCAGCAGCGCCGGCGGCGCCTGCTGAACCAGGACGAAGGTACTCATCGTCAGGACGAACCAGCCGAACGCTCTGCGCAGCCGGTCCGCGTTGAGGCGGCCGGCCAAGGAGCCGCCGACAAGCCCGCCGGCCACGGCCGCCACGGCAACCGGGAGCGCAAGGGACCAGTCGACAGGGACGCTGTGCAGGTATCCGGCCAGGCCCGCCAGGGACTTCATCGCGATGACGACCAGCGAGGTGCCCACCGCCACACCCATGGGCAGGCCGCCGAGGAGAACCAACGCTGGGACCACCAGGAAGCCGCCTCCGGCGCCGACGACCCCGGTCACCAGACCCACCGCGACGCCTTCGGCGACCACGTGCAGGATGGGCAGTTCCCTTGAGGCGGATGCGGCCCGGCGGGTGGGGCGGTCTCGGATCATGGCGGCTGCGGTGGCGAGCATCATGACGGCGAAGCTCCCCATCAGCAGCGCTTCGGGGAGGTGTGGTCCGATCAGCCCGCCTCCGTACGCGCCCGCCATCCCGGCAGTGCCGAAGATCAACCCGGTGCGCCAACGGATCCGTCCGGCTCTGGCGTGGCCGATGGCGCTGACCGCGCTGGTGACGGCCACGACGAACAGCGACATGGCGATGGCCTGCTTGGTCGGTACACCGGCGAGATAGACCAGCACGGGGACGGTGAGGATGGACCCTCCGCCGCCGAACAGGCCGAGCGTCATGCCGACCACGACGGCAGCGGCAAGGGCCAAGGTGATCATAATTACCCCCGGGGGTATGGCTGAGTCACAAAAAGTCATTCGGCATCGTGCGCGGGACGCCGGCGTAGGCGGGCGATGGAGATCTCGGCATCCACACCGCCGGCGCGGTTGTATGGCAGGCTGGCCAGGAGCATGCCCATGCCGCAGGTATCGGTGACAGCCGCAAATGTCAGGCCCGCGCCGATGAACGCGGCGACGAGCACGGCGGCCGGTACCCAGAGGCTCGCCATGACCGAGCCGAGCACGATGCCGCCGGCAACGAGCCGGACCTGCCGCTCCAGCGGCCAGCGTGGCCGTCCGCGGATCGCCGGCGCGCCGGAGGCGATCCAGGCGTTCATGCCGCCGTCCAGGACCGAGACGTCGGGCATCCCCGCCTCGCTGAGTGCCGTCCTGGCACGCTCGGCGCGACCACCGGACTGGCAGATGAGCAGCATGCGACCTCCGGCATCGGTCACGATGCGCCGCAGGTGGGCGTCGACCTGGTCGAGAGGCAGGTTGATGGCGCCGTCGATGTGGGCGGACTCGAACTCCGCAGGGGTGCGGACATCCACGACAAGAACGTCGGGGTCGGTCGCGATCAGCGAACGGGCGGAAACCGCATCGATGTGGGACACGAATGTTCTCCTAACAGGGCGATGTGTGCTGAATGGAAGTCAGGCGGCCTGACGCTGGTGGAGCGCTGCCACGACGTCGGGGACGCCAGCGCCGGTGAGCACGAGCGGCCGGTAGCCCTCTCGGGCCAGGAGGCCGGCGGCTATGTTCGCGCGGCGGCCGGAGGCGCAGGCGACGAGCACGGGCCTCTCCGGGTCGAGTTCGGCGGGGATGCCCTGCTTGATCAGGTCGGGCAGGAACCGCTCGACCGCGCCCGGCAGCCGGATCCGCTCCCGCTCGCTGTGCATCCGGACGTCCAGGAACTGGGCATCGGGTTGTGCGAGTCGCTCGACGAAGACGTCGAGTTCGGCCAGTTCGTAGGCCTGTGTGGCGGCTCCGCCAAGGTCACGGACGACGCCGCGCACGGTGTCGATCCCGATCTGGGCGAGCTGGGTGACGGCCTCCGTGACGTCCTGGTCGGCCTCGGCGACCAGGGTGATCGGCTCGGCGTAGGGCAGCAGCCAGCCGGCCCAGCTGCCGAAGTCGACGTCCAGTTCGATGCCGATCGACCCGGGGAGCATGCCAGTGGCCTGTGCCTGCCGAGGGCGGATGTCGACGACCTGGGTGTCCTGGGGAACGGTGTCCAGGACGGGGACGCGAACCGGGGGCATGGGGGGCACGCCGAGCGTGTTGGCCGGACCCATGTGCTGGTAGAAGGTGGGCACGGGCATGGGAGCCGCGAGCAGCGCGTCGGCGAACTCCTCCGGGTCGTCGATGGCCAGCATCGGATTGCCGTCGCGTTCGGCCGCGATGGAGGAGGTCAGCCTGCCTGCGCCGGTCGCGGTGCAGAACGAGCCCTCGCCGTGGGTCGGATACAGGCCGATGCCGGGCGGCAGCGAGGCCAGGCGGTGCAGGGAGCCGTACTGCAGACGGGCCAGGGAGCGGGCCCGTTCAGGACCGAGCAGGTCAGGCCGCCCGGCCGAGGCGACGAGCAGGCTGCCTCCGGAGAAGAGCGCCGCCGGTTCGCCGTCGACGAACACCAGATAGCTGGTGTGCTCGGGGGTGTGGCCAGGCGTATGGACGGGGCGGAGAGTCAAGCCGTCGCCGCCGTCGATGTCTTCCAGATGGAAGGCGGGCGTGTGCCGGTAGGCGGGTGCGGCGGCGGCGGGCAGCACGAGTTCGGCGCCCGTGCGCAGCGCAGCCTGCTCACCGCCGGAGACGTAGTCGTTGTGGAGGTGAGTCTCCAGCACGAGCCGCAGCTCGACGTCGCGTTCGGCGGCAACGCGCAGGAAGCGGTCGATGTCGCGCTGGGGGTCGACGAGGACTCCCTTGCCCTCGTGCGTCAACAGGTAGGTCTGGTCGCCAAGGCCGGGCGTACGGAACGAGATGACGTCCATTATCCCTTCACTCCTCTCAATACCCCCAGGGGTATGCGGAAGGCAGAAAGATGCGGCCACGGAGGCCCCGTGACCGCCAGTATCAGGCGAGCGCCAGGAAGAGCTTCTCCAGCTCCGCCACGCTCATGGGCGGCCGATCGCCGCGGCCCTGCGCATCCTGGCAGTGCCGCAATCCCGTCGCGACGATCTTGAAGCCGGCCCGGTCCAGCGCTTTCGAGACGGCGGCGAGTTGAGTGAGCACCTTCGTGCAGTCTTCGCCCGCCTCGATCATCGCGATCACTCCGGCCAGCTGGCCATGTGCCCGCTTCAGTCGGGTCAGCGCGTCGCCCACCATGCTCTCGTTCAGCTCCATGCTTGGAGCATACCCCCAGGGGTACCTGAAAAGGCAAATCACATGAGAACAGGTCAACGCCACGCCAAAGCAGGCTGGAGCCGGCTCCGATGGCGTAGCCCGGGTTCTCTCCCTGACCGATGCGTGCTCGCGCATGGTGTTCCCGCTGCCGTTCGACGTGTCCGGGCTGCCTTTTCGCGGTTACAGGATTCGTCGGACGAATGCGCGGGCGTGTCCCGTTTGGGATCCGGCGTCCGATGGTTACCGTGAGGATGCGTTTCGGATCGTGTGCAGCCGGGTCCGCTCCTCCTGCGAAGACTTGCTATGGCGACAGAAGGAGATGCGTGCATGGACACGATGACCTCGCACATCGTCCAGGCGCGCGAGCTGGTTGACCGGCAAGCGGCCAGTCTGCATCGGAGGCCCGGCCGACGGCGGGATGCCTGCGGGTTCGGCGAGCCGGTGACGACGCTGCCCTCCTGGAGCCGGGCCGGCACGGCGCTGCTGGACGTCGGGCGGCGCGTGGGGCCCGCGCGTGAGATCCTCTCCCGGCCGCGGGTCGCTGGCAGGGCGGCGGAGCGAATCATCGCCGTGGTCGAGGAGGCGTTCATCGCGCTGGATACACCGCCTGATATCCCGCCGGAAGCCAGACAGGTGTTGACGCAACTAACCGCGCTGCGCACCGCCGGGGATGTCTGATGAGCCCGGTGGTGGTCGTCGGGGCGGGCCTGGGAGGGCTGTCGGCGGCCGTCCACCTGGCCGCGGCCGGCCGGCCGGTCAGCGTGGTGGAGGCGTTCGACGTGCCCGGTGGCTGCTGCGGCACCGTGCGCCTCGGCGCGTATCGCTTCGACGCCGGTCCATCCGTGCTGACCATGCCCGGCCTGCTGGCCGAGGTGTTCGGCGCGGCCGGTCAGGAACTGCGGAGCTGGCTGCCGTTGCGCCGGTTGGACCCGTCGTACCGGATGGTTTTCGACGACGGGTCGCGCCTGGACGTGCGGCCGGAGCGCGAGGCGATGACCGATCAGGTACGCGAGGTGTGCGGGCCTGCGGAGGCGGCGCGCTACGAGCGGTACCGGCGGCTGCTCGACGAGATGTTCCGGGTGGAGTGGCCGGCGTTCATCGACGCGGACATGACCAGGTTGCGCGCTCTGGTCCGGCCTGCGGCGCTGCTGCGGCTGGCCGCGCTGGGCGGTTTCCGGCGGCTGGACCGCCTGGCCGCCCGTCACTTGACGGACCCGCGGCTGATCAAGGCGCACACCTTCCAAGCCCTGTACGTGGGGCTGTCTCCGCAACGGGCGCTGGGCATCTACGCCGTCATCGCGCACATGGACACCGTCGGCGGCGTGTACTTCCCCGAGCACGGCGGCATGAACGCCATTCCGGTGGCCATGGCGGCGCTGCTGGAGAAGCTCGGCGTAAGCATCCGCTATGGCGTGCGAGCGACAAAGGTGGAGACCGACGGGGACGGCGTCACCGGCGTCCTGCTGGAGGACGGCGAACGGCTGCAGGCCAGGCACGTGGTCGTGGCGTGCGACCGGCTGGCGGCCCGCCGGCTGCTGCCGGACCTGGCGGACGACTGGCGGCTGCGCCGCCCCCGCCACTCCCCCTCCTGTCTGGTGATGCACGTCGGCCTTGATCGCCCCCTGGCCGATCAAGCGCACCACACGCTGCATTTCGGGCGGGCCTGGCGGGAGACGTTCACGGCGCTGGAAGCGGGCCGTCCACAGCCGGACCCGAGCCTGCTGGTCACCAGCCCCGAGCCGGACGGCGAGGCCGCGCCGTCCGGGCACGCCACGCTCAGCGTTCTCGAACCGGCGCCCAACCTGCGACACGCCGACTGGGACCAGCTACGCCCCCGGATGGAGGCTCGGCTGCTCGGACGCCTGGCCGACCTCGGTTACGGCGACCTCACAGGCGCACCCCGGCTGGTACTCGATCCGCCCGCCTGGGCGGCACGCGGGCACAGCGCGGGCACCCCGTTCGCGCTCGACCACCGCCTCACACAGACGGCGTGGCTACGCCCCTCCGCCGTCGCCCGGCGGGTACCGGGGCTGCACTTCGCCGGCATGTACACCGCACCCGGAGTCGGAGTTCCTCCCGTGCTGATCTCCGGCCGGCTCGCCGCCCAGCGCATCCTCGAGGGGGCCCGTTGACGCTCACCGCCAGCTACGAACGCTGCCGGCGGCTCCATGCCCGCTACGGCCGCTCCTACTATCTGGCCACGCGGCTGCTGCCGCAGTGGAAACGGCGGCACGTACACGCTCTGTACGGCTTCGCCCGCTACGCCGACGAGATCGTCGACTCCTTCACGATGACCGACGATCGAGCCCGCGCGCTGGACGCCCTGGCAGCCCGCGTCGAGGGCGGGCTGGTGGGGGCCAGACCGGACGACCCGGTGCTGCCCGCGTTCCTGCACACCGTGCACTCCTTCGGCATCGGCCATGACGACATCGGAGCCTTCCTGACGTCGATGCGCGCCGACCTGTCGGTGACCCGGTACGCGACCTACGACGACCTGCTCGGCTACATGGCCGGTTCGGCCGCCGCCATCGGCACGATGATGCTGCCGGTGCTGGAGCCGGCGCCCGGCCGTGAGGAGGCGGCCCGCGAGCCGGCGCGCCAGCTCGGGCTGGCCTTCCAGCTCACCAACTT
The DNA here is from genome assembly GCF_041950485.1 of Nonomuraea sp. ATR24. Lineage (NCBI taxonomy): Bacteria > Bacillati > Actinomycetota > Actinomycetes > Streptosporangiales > Streptosporangiaceae > Nonomuraea > Nonomuraea sp. ATR24. Next base: position 17,109 of record NZ_JBGNUU010000041.1, on the reverse strand, counting down.
CCTGCGGGACGTCGGAGAAGACTTCGCCCGGGGCCGCGTCTACCTGCCGACGGAGGACCTGGACAAGTTCGGGGTGCGGGTGGAGGACCTGGGCGCCCGCCGTACCGGGACCGCTCTGCGGGACCTGCTGGCCTTCGAGTCCGGGCGCGCGCGTGACCACTACCGTGCCGCCGTCCTCGGCATCGATCTGCTCGTCACCTCGTCGCGGCCGTGCGTGCGCGCCGCCTTCGATCTGTACGGCGGCATCCTCGACGAGATCGAGCGCCGCGGCTTCGAGGTCCTGGCGGATCGGGTACGGGTTCCGCGCCGGCGCAGGGCGGCCGTGTTCGCCCGGCATCTGCTGGCCTCCGCCGAGGCGGGCAGGGCCGAGCGCCGTGTCCGCATGGAGCTCCCGTGACCGTCGGGCTGCCCGTGGTCCTGGACGCCATGGGCGGCGACCACGGGCCGGCCGAAACGGTCGCCGGCGCGGTGCTGGCGCAGCGGACGCACCACGTGCCGGTCATCCTGGTCGGCGACGAGCCACGGCTGACCGGCGAACTGCGCGGGCACGACGCCATCGGCGAGGTCGCGACGGTGCACGCCGAGGACACCGTACCGATGGCCGAGCGCGGCCCCGGCGCCGCGGCCCTGGCGACCTCCAGCCTCGCTGTCGGCTGCCGGCTGGTGAGCAGCGGGGCGGGAGGCGCGTTCGTGTCGGCCGGGTCCACCGGCGCGGTGGTCTCCTGCGCGGTGCGCGGCATCGGCCGGTCAGGCGGCGTGCTGCGGCCCGCTCTGGCCGTGGCTCTGCCGTCGCTGCGGGGCGGTGCGAGCGTGCTGGTGGACGCGGGCGCGACCGCAGATCCGAGTCCGGCCATGGTCGCCCAGTTCGCCCTGCTGGGGACGGCTTACGCACGGACCGTCCTCGGCCGTGCCGACCCGGTGGTGGGCTTGTTGTCGATCGGCTCCGAGCCGGGCAAGGGCAACCGGCTGACCCGCCGGGCCGAGGAACTGCTCGCCGGGTCGCCGCTGCGCTTCCACGGCAACATCGAGGGCCATGACGTGCTGGCAGGGACGGTGGACGTGATCGTCACGGACGGCTTTACCGGCAACGTCATGCTGAAGAACATTGAGGGCTGTGTCCGCACGACGCTGACCATGGTCGCCGAGGCCGGTATCGCCTCCGCGGACCGGCTGACCGAGGTGGCACGCCGCTACTCCCCGGAAACCCACGGCGGCGCCGCCCTCCTCGGCCTGCTCAGCACGGTCGTCGTCGCGCACGGTTCCTCCCGGGCGGCGACGATCGCCCGCGCCTGCGCGGTGGCGTACGCGCTGTCGGGACAGAACCCGGTGGCAGGACTCGAGGCCGTGGCGACGGAGCCGGTGCCGTGACCGTCTCAGCGCAGCGGGTCGACACCGTCCCAGGCGCCCTCGCTGCGGTACGGGACGAATCGGGCGAACAGCTCCTCGGCGTACCAGTCGTGCGCCCGTACGCGCTCGATGACCCGCCGGTGCGCCTCGCCGCGGTAGGCGAAGGCGCGCACCGCCTCGCGATCGCGCCACAGCGAAAACGTCGCCTGCCGGGCGAGCGGCCACTCGCCCATGCCAACCGAGGCCAGGCAGCCGTCCTGCCGCCGGAGCAGTTCGTCGACCGGCGGCACCGACCGGTAGAAGGCGACCAGGCGGCGTGGCCGGATGGACGCCCTGGTGAGCACCGCGACCGACCCCTCTCCGTCGTGCCGGGCGATCGGCCCGGCGAGGGGCTCACGTCCCGACCAGGAGCCGTGCCAGCTCACCGGGATCAGCCGCACGTGCCAGCTCTCGGCCGCCTCCGTCCGCCAGCGGGCGGCGACCGGCGAGGCGCGCAGGAATGCCTCCAGATCGCTCTCGGCGCGCCAGAACGCGAACAGCGCCCACCGGCGCAGGTCGGCGCCGAGCGACATGGCCCGGCCCCGGCCGGTGCCCAGCAGCCGCCAGAACAGCAGCCCGCCGGCGCTCCGCAGCAGCGGCCGGTCGAAGGCCATGTGCCGCATCGCGCGGGCGCTGTTGTACCGGACGAGGTGGAACGAGGCGATGGTTGAAGTTCTGGTGGCGGTCATCATCGGTTACCTGCTCGGCTCGGTGCCGGTCGCGGTCCTGGTGGCACGGCTGCATGGTGTCGATCCGCGCGACGTCGGCGACCGCAACCCCGGGTACTGGAACGTCAAGGAGCACCTGGGCGGGCGCGCGGCCGTACCGGTGTTCGCCGGCGACATGCTGAAGGGCACGCTGGCCGCCCTGGCGGGGCTGCTGGTGAGCGGCGCGCACACCACCGCGCTGGGCACCGTGGCAGGACCGAGCGTGGCGCCGGTGTACCTCGCCGTGGCGGCGGCCATGGTGGGGCACGCGTGGCCGGTCTTCGCCGGTTTCCGGGGAGGCCGCTCGATCCTGACCTTCGCGGGCGGCATCGCGATCATCTGCCCGCCGGCGTTCCTGCTGGCGGTGGCCGCCCTGGCGGCCACGGCCCTGGCGCTGCGCTCGTTCGCGGCGGGGGCGCGCCTGGCGGTGTTCGGCGTGCCGCTGCTGCAGCTGCTGTTCGCGCCCGCGGAGGTGGTGGCGGCCACGGGGGCGCTGATGTGCCTCATCGGGCTGCGCTTCGGTCAGGCAGCGCTCGCCGCGCGCCGCCGCTGACGTCCCGCGCGCCGCCTCCCGCCCGCGGATAGGTGCGGCCACGCCAGGTCCGTACGGGCCGCAGCGTGGCCTCGGTCAGCCGGAACGCGCACGCCGGGTCGAGCAGCGGCGACAGCAGCAGGCCGACGCCGGGCTCCCGGTAGCTGCGGCGCAGCGCGCCCGTGAGCAGCAGCCGCACGGCGAGCAACGTCACGTCCACGCCGGTGGGCCGTCCGGCGGCCAGGCGGAGCACGGGCAGGGCCCCGGTCAGCCAGACGACGGCCAGGTCGGCCGCCTGCCATCCGGGCGAGGTCACGTCACGCAGCGGCAGCGAGCGGCCCCATTCCCGCCACAGCTCGCCGGCCGAGTCGTGCATGTCGACCTCCAGCAGGGCGCAGGCGTCCAGGAACCCCACCGTCCAGCCCTGTCCCGCCAGGCGCCTGGCCAGCGCCACGTCGTCGGTCATCCGGTCCCGGACCAGCGCGAACCCGTCGGCCTGGGTCATCCGGTCCCGCCGGAAGGCCATGCACTGGCCGTTGGCGACGACCCGGTGCGGCGGCGGCGGGCTCGCCGGGCCGACGGGCCCGAACCGGTAGACCAGCGTCGTGAGCATGGCGGCGTGCAGCGCCTCTTCCAGCACGCCGTCGCAGGTGAACCGGGGCGCCGCGCTCACCAGATCGTACCGCTCCAGGGCCCCCGCCAGCGCGCCGAACAGACCCGGGTCGGGACGGGCGTCGGCGTCCAGCGTGACCACGACCTCGCCGGCCGCCGCCGCCACCCCCTGGCGCAGCGCCCACTGCTTGCCCACCCAGCCGGGGGGCAACGGCCCGGCGGTGACCACCTCGGCCCCCAGCTCGGCCGCCACTTCGGCGGTGCCGTCGCGGGACCCGTCGTCGACGACGATCACCTCGCTGACGGCCGGAGCCGCGAGGACCGCGCGCAGGCACGGGCCGATCCTGGCGGCCTCGTCGCGGGCGGGGATTACCACGGACACGGTCACACCGGCGCCATCCTGGCCGGGCGGCGACGGCCGGAGCGGCGGCTGCCGGCGCCGGCCTCGCGCCAGCCTGCCGGCCACGACGGCGGCCGCGACCAGTTGGGCGGCGGTGAGCGGCCTCATCCCGCCCCGCCGGCCGGGCCCAAGGTGGGAAAATCCCGCGCCACCAGCCCGGCCACGATGCGCGCGCCCAGGGTGACCATCGGCAGGCCACCGCCGGGATGCGCGGAGCCGCCGACCAGGTACAGGCCGCGGCGCGGGCCCCGGTTGCCGGGACGCAGGAACGGCGCGAGCCTGCCCCGGCAGGCGCTGCCGTAGATGGCGCCGCCCCAGGCGCCATAGCGGTCCCGCAGGTCGGCCGGGGTGAACACGTCGGCGAACCGCAACCGGCCCGCCAGGTCATGGCCCCGCTCCGCCAGTCGCTCCAGCACCAGATCGCGGTACGCCGGCGCCCCGATGGGCCATCGGCCTGGATCACGGGCGGGCACGTTGACGAGCATCGTCCAGTTCTCCGCCCCTTCCGGGGCCTGGGAGGCGTCGTCCACGGCCGAGCATCCGAGGTAGACGGTCGGATCGCGGGGCGGGCTCCCGCGGTCGAAGATGTCGGCGAACTCGCGTTCGTAGTCGGCCGAGAACAGCACCGAGTGATGCGGCAGCCCCGGGGTGCGCCCCTCGACCCCGGCCAGGATGAGCAGCGCCGACGACGAGCGCCCGAGCCGCGCGATCCTGCGCAGCCGTCGGCGGTCCGGCAGCAGGCTGCCGTACAGCGCGGCGGCGTCGGTGTTGGCCGCCACGACGTCGGCCCGGACACGCCCGCCGCTCGCCAGCCGCACCCCCGTGACGCGCGACCCGTTCGCCTCGACGGCGGCGACCGGCTCGGCCAGGAAGACCTGCACCCCTGCGGCCTTCAGCAACAGCGCCAGGTCGTCGGCGAGCCGGGCCAGGCCGCCGGGCGCGTACCAGACCCCCTGCCCATGCTCCAGCGCCGGGACGCACCCCAGCGCGGCGGGCGCGCGGTACGGGCTCGACCCGGCGTAGGTGGCGTAACGGCCGACGTACTGCCGCAGCCGGGGGTCGCGGAAGTAGCGCCGGGCCAGCCCGTGCAGCGTGCGCGCGGGGCTGACCGCGAGCAGGTCCGAGAGCCGGGCCGCCTCTGGCCGCCGGATGAGCGGCCCGGCGAACACGGTCCGGTGCGCCGCGTCCGGGCACCGCCGGGCCCAGGCGTGGAAGGCGCGCCAGGGCTGCCCCTCCCCCGGGGCCAGCCGCTCCACCTCGGCCGCCATCCGGTCAGGATCCCGGCGGGCGTCCAGCACCGTCCCGTCGGCGAAGCGGTAGCGGCACAGCGGCTCCGGCTCGACCAGCTCGCGCCCCACCCCCAGCTCACGGAACAGCTCCGGCATGGTCAGGAGCGAGGGCCCGAGGGAGAAGGCGAACCCGTCCCGGCGATGCTCGGCCAGCTTGCCGCCCAGGCGCGGCAGCTGCTCGTACAGCCGGACCTCGTGCCCCTGCCGGGCGAGCAGCAGCGCGCACGCCATGCCGCCCACGCCGCCGCCGATGACCGTCACCTCCGCCATGACCGCCTCCAGGCCGGCGCGGCGAACGCGCCCATCGTGAGCCCCCCGGCCACCGCCACCAGCAGGTCGGGCGGCTCGAACACCGCCGCGAACGCGACCGTCTCCATGACCGCCATGACCGTGTACAGCACGAGAAGCCCGCGTCGGTGTGTGCTGCCGCCGCACACGCGCCCGACAACCAGCATGACCAGCGCCGACACCAGCAGCCAGCCCGCGAAGTTGCTCAGTGGGACACCTCGGTAGAAGCCGTCCTGCGCCCACGTCCACAGCCCCAGCCGGACCATCTGCGGATCGAGGAACAGGTCCCACGCCGTCAGCGCGCCCGCGCCGGCGCACACCCGCGCCCACCCGCCGCCCGGCGCGACGGCGCCCGCCACCGCGTACGCCGCCAGCCCCATGCCGCCCCAGGCCAGCGCCACCGCCACGGGAACACCGCCCACCTGCGGCCACAGCACGGCGCTGTAGCTGTACGCGCCGAACGGGAACCCTGTCTGCAGCCCGACCACCTCGGCCGCGTATCCGGTCAGCGCCGCCGCGCCGAACGCGGCGGCCGCCCTGCGCGCCCCCCACGCTTCCGCGGCGAAGGCCACGGCACACGCGGCCAGCAGCCCCACGATCGGCCCGGTGAACCGCTCGGGCCTGGCATCCAGCCCCGAGGCCACCTGCACGCCCGCCATCGCCAGCAGGAACACCACGCCCAGCGCGCGTGCCGGCCTCAGCGCGGCACGCGTCACCCGTTCATGTGATGTCTGTCGCACACCGTGTCCTGGTGTCTGTTCCAGACCGTGTCCTCCGGAGCGGCCGCGCACATGGATCCCCGTGCCCGGCCGCGCGCCAAGTGATCACCATGACGGTGCGAGCATCAGGACAAGGATCGCTCCCGGCGCCGGCCCGCGGCGGCCACGTTGACCGGCATCCGGCCGAAGATCAGGCCGTGAAAGGGCGAGATCGCCTACCGGTGGAGGTGGCCGAGGAACCTGTGCGGGTGAATGATCGCCCGCTGGGTGGAGACCGTCCGGCCGCATGGATGCTGGTCCTGCTCCTGGTGCGTGCTGTCACGGGCGGCGCCTCCGCCGGCCCCGGTGGCGAACCGGCTGCGGCGATCCAGGAACGAGGCACCAACCGATCGCGGCAAGGCCATGAAAGGCACGAGTCGCCGGTCGACCGCAGATCAGGCCACGCACAGGTGGCGCGCCGGGGACACCGCGAGCAGCGCCTCACCGGACTCACCATCACAAATATGCCGTTCGCGCCATTTATCCCATTTTGGGCCGTATGTGACTCCTACATGTCGATGCTCGCTTGAGACTGAAGACGAGAGACCCACGGTCCGGAACCGGACCACTTCACGCCGAGCGGGTTCTCCGCCGGTGACTCCGAGGAACTGCAGAAGGGACCATCGTGAAACACCTGCTGATCGCGGCGGCCTTGACGCTGACCGCCACCATGGCCGGCGCCAATGGCGCATCCGCCGCCTCTCCCACGCCGTCACCTGCCCCAGAAGGCAGTCCGTTCGGCCCAGCGTGCGCCGCCATCGAAGGCAGCCTCGCCGGCATCGCCGACCAGCCGGTGGCCACCGCCGCCACCCAGGTGCCCGAGCTTTCCACCCTTGCGGACGCGGTCAAGCGGGCCGGCCTGGTGGAGAAGCTGAACTCCGCCGAGGACATCACCGTGTTCGCGCCCACCAACGAGGCGTTCGAGGCAGTTCCGAAAGAGACGCTGGACCAACTCCTGGCCGACAAGGAGCAGCTCACCAACGTCCTGACCTACCACGTGGTCGAGGGCAAGAAGGCCGCCGCGGACCTGGCGGACGGCACACTCACCACGATGTCCGGCGGTGCGCTGACTGTGAAGGGCTCGGGTGAGGACATCACGGTCAACGACGCGAAGGTGGTCTGTGGCGACGTGCCGACGAGCAACGCCACCGTTCACATCATCGACGAAGTCCTGATGCCCGAGTAGCGCAACGGCTCGTGCCGGAGGGCGTGGTCACCTCCATCGCGCCCTCCGGCACCCGAGACGTGTTGCAAAGCATCGAAGGGGTGACCGGCAGGCCCGGCCTGCAGCTCGGTGGCAGGCCGGATCAGTTGAGCTGCCAGATGGCCGCATTGAGCGCGGCCGCGAAGCTCACCCACAGCAGGTACGGCATCAGCAGGAGGGCCGCGCTACGGCGCAGGCGCCAGAACGCCACGACGTTCACAATGATCGCGAGCCACAACAGCACGATGCCGCCGAAAGCCAGCCCGTATTGCCCAGCGGCGAAGAACGGCGTCCAGGCGGCGTTCAGCACCAACTGCACGGCATAGACGCCAAGCGCAGGCGTCCACCCGCGCACCCTCCACACCAGCCAGCCGGAGACGGCGATCATGCCGTAGAGCAGTGTCCAGACCGGGCCGAACAGCCACGCCGGTGGCGCCCACCCAGGCTTGGCCAGCGCGAGGTAGTCGCTGCTCGCGTTCGCCGAAGCCAGCGACCCGACAGTCGCCACGAGTGCGACCGCGACGACGAACAACGGCAGTGCGGCGAAGCGACGGATTGCAGGGCTCGCGAGCATGTGGCTCACTTCCTCTCTCAGGGGCATAGGTCGGTCAGTGCCGCCTGGGCGGCGCGCCTGCCGGAGACGAGCGCTCCCTGGATGGAACCGGTGTCACGATGATCGCCACAGACATAGCGACCGCTCGCGAGCCGTACGGGGCGGCGCAGTGACAGGGGCGGCAGCATCGCGGGCAGAGCGTCCCTGATCGCGTAGGTCGCCAGGTGGCGCCACCCTCGCGTGTCGCCGTAGATCTCTTCCAGGCGGGCTCGGAGCTGCGGTTCGTGGTCATCACCGACGACGCCGAGGACGGAGGTGGAAATGAGCGCCCGGCCGTCGGCGGCATACTCAGGAGCGGCGTCCGTGAGCACCAACGTGTCAGCAAGGTGGCCTTCGGCGTCGATGATCTGGGTGGCCTCGCCGAGGGGCGATCGAGGTGCCGCGTGATAGAAGGTGGTGACCGACCGCATCGCAGGAGCCCGCACCTCGGGAAGCAGGTCTGCGGCTGAGCGCGGATCCGTGGCGACGATCACCGCAGCGGCCGCCATCTCATGTCCGTCCCGCAGGAGGACGCCGTCGTCGGTTATCGCTTCGACCGGCCTCCCCAGGTGCAGGGCGCCGCTCGGCAGGCGAGTGGCGAGCTGTATCGGTATCTGGCCCATGCCCAGAGCGGGCAACCCGATGGTGCCGCGTGCGAAGGACCGCCATACCAGGTGGAAGAACGTGCTGGAGGTCTCCAGCTTCCGTTCCAGAAGGACCCCCGACAGGAACGGCCTCAGCAGCTGATCGATCATCGCCTCGGAGATGCCCCAGTGTCGCAGCTCCGACCGGGTCGACCGCTCACGACCGCCGCGCAGCAAGGCGGCAGGTGCCGCCATGTCGCGGAACGTCATCGCACCCAGTGCGGCCCAGTCCTTCAGTGAGCCGACGCCGGACAGAGGGCCGCTGAGCGCGTGGCGGGGATGCTTCCACGGGAGCATCACCCGGTGCAGACCGCCAGCGCCGAAGATGAGCATGCCGGAACTGAATGACCGGAGCCGGAGCGCCTTGATGTCCAGTACACGCCCGGCCTCGGGATATCCGGTATTGAAGACCTGGAATCCACGATCCAGGCGATAGCCGTCCACCAGATCGGTGCGCATGCGGCCTCCGACCCCATCGGCGGACTCCAGGACCCGGACGTGCACGCCGGCCTGGTGCAAGCGCAGGGCGCACGCCAGGCCGGCGATTCCCGCGCCGACGATGATCGCTGTCGGCCTCGCTGCGCCCACAGCGCTCAGGCCGCCGTTCGTGACACCGGGGAGGGCAGCCACATGCCCGGACGGTCACAGGCTGCCCCGCTGAGCCATCCGCGGGGCCTCACGAACGAGACTTTGGTGGCCTGCTCCTGCCTGGAGGCCGCGCTGTACGTCAGGACGCAGTCGCGGCCGCAGGCACGCCCTACGTCGTGAATGTCGGCTCTCATCATTCGCTCCTGTCTTCTTCGTACTGCCATGCCCGTGGACACGCCTCGCAGTCTCCTTTCAGCGCAGGCTGCCTCCCATGCCTCCTGTCGTTCACTGGCGCAGTCCGTGTGCCGGAATGAGCCGCTGAGTAACCAGTGGCTGCTGGCGCGGGTGGCGTGCAGGTCCTCGCCCAGTTGGTCGCCTACATGCCCACCCGCCATGAACCGGATGTTCCACACAGCGCCGATCCCGATAGCGGCTGCTAGATCATGTGAGAGTGGCGCCATAGGCCGGCTCGCGCAGGGTCGCCACGGCACTTGCCTGGGCACTGCAGTGGGCCGGGCCCCGGCCTGGACGATCTGCCTGGACAGAGAGCCGCGAACATCGGCGACCAGAACGCCGCAGACCGTCTCCTGCCCCAGTGACGGTCACCTCCGCCCGGGACGTGACAGCCCGCCATCCTCATGGTCAGCGGGCGTGCTCAGGGCAAGCAGGTTTAGGCCAAGACTTTCATGTCCCGAGGGCCTCATCTCGTCAGCCAGGGGAACGGCTCATGCGGCAGGCCAGAGAATCCCTCTTTCCAGGAGGCAGTAGTGAGCGATGCACATGCCGGTCGGCCCATCCTGGTCGGCTACGACGAGTCGCCCGAGAGCCACTACGCGCTGCGCTGGGCAGTCGAAGAGGCTCGACTGCGGAAGCTCCCCGTACTCGTCTGCCATGCCGTGCACTGGCCCTACGCCCTCAAACCCGCTGTGCAGGAAGTGCTCGCCCAGATGGAGCAGGTCGCTCGCGGCGTCGTAGAAGAGGGTCTCCGCCGGGTCCGCGACTTGGCTCCGGAGATGGATGTCCAGCCGTTGCTGGGCAGGGGCACGCCCTCGGCGGTGCTCGTGGAGGCGGGACGCGAAGCGGAGCTCACAGTGCTCGGGTCTCGCGGTCAAGGAGGATTCGACGGCCTGCAGGTGGGGTCCGCCGCCGTACAGGTGCCCGCGCACAGCAGCAGGCCGGTCGTCGTCGTACGGCCGCCCCTCCTACCGCCGAGCAGCCAGGGTGCCCGTATCCTGGTCGGCCTCGACGGTTCGTCCGCCAGTCTGGCGGCTTTTGACTTCGCTCTGGACGAGGCCGCGCTTCGCGGCGGCACGTTGAGGGCCATGTGCTGCTGGGGAGACTGCGGATCATCGTCCTGGCACGAGCCACTTCCGTTCGTGGATTCACACGCTCTACGCAGGGGTGCGGAAGCCCGATTCCGCGAAGTCGCACTTCAGCGGGCCGGCAGGTATCCGGAGGTATCCGTGACGACCGAGTTCGTGACCGAGCGTCCGGAGCGCGCGCTGATCGAGGCGGCCAGAGATTCGACGCTTCTCGTGCTCGGCAACCGGGGAAACGAGTCGCCCGCCTGCCTTCTGCTGGGACCGGTCACCCAGGCGGCGCTGCTCGGTTCATGGTGCCCGGTCGCAGTGACCCCCGCCGCTCAGCCAAAACCGCGGATCCCGCCGGAATGATGTGACCCAGCTGCGCCATCGCGAAGGCGCGCGGCAAGCCGGCGTACCGAAGCGGTGCTCCTCGACCGCGCCTACGCCCATGGCAATTCCGCGAATGCGGATCTGCCCGCTGATGGCCTGCCGTGGCACCGAACACCAGCTTCGGCCTGGGCGAACAACGCTGGGTCGGTGAGCAGACCCTCGTCCTGCTGCCTCTGCATCGCAAGCTCACCACGTCGCACCACGACGTCTGCGGTGAGATCACGGGCGATGACGAGCCGAGGTTCGGTTACGGCCAAGGACGGCGGCCGCTGTGGAACGAGCGTGATCGCGATGCTGAGCGAATCCGGGACGCACTGCGTGCTGCGGGGCTGATGGAGTTCAGCGATGGCCGATCCAGCCACGGCGGTCAGGCGGTTGATCAACACTTTGAGACTGGCCCTAGCCGGCGCAGGTGGTGGCCGCCTGCACCGACTCCAGGAAGCGCTCGGCTGCGGACGGCGAGCTGGGCGGACACTGCCCGGCGAGAGCCGGTGTGACAGATAATGCAGCTTCTGTGTCACAGGGCCGTGTCGCCGGACCGGGGCATTGATCGACGAAGCGCTCGATACCCGGTCACACGTGCGGCGATTGCATCGTCACATTATGTGCTGTCAGGGTGGTGGGGCGGTCACCAGGCTGGAGAGGGACGGGGCCGCGATTCGTGGGGCGGCACCTGGTCCCGCGAGGCTGCGGCTGGGCGGGGGCCGCCATGCAGATAGGGGTGCCAGTAGGAAACGTGTCATGAGCCCCAAACGGCATTGATCTTGCAAGTCACCGATCCAGGACCGCCGAGGCGGTAAAGATTTGAGATGGATGCCGTCTGATCTCGGCGTCGGCGACCTTGTCGTCCAGCAACGCGTAGAGCTGGGTGGTTTCGGTGGAGGCGTGGCCCAGGTGGCGGCGCACGGCCTCGATGGAGGCGTCGGCGTTGATGAGTTCGGTGGCGTGGGTGTGGCACAGTTGGTGGATGTCGATCTCGATCCTGGACTGCGTGCAGTAGGTCCGCCAGCGGGGGTGGGCGGCGTCGTAGGACAGCGGCCCGCCGCGGCCGTTGGTGGAGGCGCGGCACAGCGGCCCGGCGGTGTAGCCGGCGCGGGCGAGGTAGAGCTTGAGCAGGGTGACGTAGCCTCGGTCGTCGAGAAGGACGGTTCGGATGCTGCCGCCCTTCCGTGGATGCGGACGTGTTCGTCGTCCAGGCGCAGGTCGAGGTCTTCGACGTACAGGCCGCACACCTCCGAGGCGCGGGCGCCGCACACGTAGGCGGTCTCGAACAGCACCCGATCCCGCAGCCGGTCCAGCGGTGTCTGTTGGCGCGGTCGCCGTGAGCAGATCACCGCGAGCACCTTGGTCACGTCGGCCGCGCCGGCCGGGCGGGGCAGGCTCTTGGGCACCTTGACGGTGTCGATCCGGTCCATCAGGTTGGCCTGCAGGAGGTCGTGGCGGACGGCCTACTTGGTGAAGGAGGCGACGGCGGCCCGCTTGCGCTTGCGGCTGGCCGGAGACAGCTCGGCGAGCTCGGCCAGCAGCGCCCGGACCGGCGCGGCGGTCAGCTCGGCGAGGTCCTCGCCGTGGTGGGCAGCGAAGGCGATCCGGTCGCCGCGGTAGGCCCGCCGGGTGTGCGCCGACTTCCCGGTGTTGGCCAGGTCGGTGAGGAAGTCGTCGAGGTGCCGGGCGAGCGGGTGGGCGCGGCCGAGCTGCTTGGCGATGACCGGATCCATCGTGCCGGCCTCCATCATCCGCGAAGTTGCCGGATAGCCGGGACACGAAACCTGCCTGCGGGCGACGGCCGCCCAGGTCGCGCTATACCGGTGATCGCCGTCTTGCCAGATGACAACGGTTATCTAGGAAGCCTTGCTGGGTGAGCGCACGGCGCTAGACCGTGCCGGCGCCGCCTGGGTGGTGGGGCGCCTGGTGTCCACGTTGTCGGTCAAGGTTTTGAGGATGCCGGGGAGTTCTGCCACCGTTTCGGCGGGCAGGCCGCCCACGGTCTCCTCCGCCAGAGCGCACCAAAGCTGCTTGACCTGGTCGGCCAGAGCTTTGCCGCTGTCGGTGAGTTCGACGATGCTGGCGCGCTTGTCAGAGGGGGCAGGTGTGCGGCGGATGTGGCCGCCGGCTTCGAGCTTGCGGGTCATGAGCGTGACGCTGGGCGGCTCGCAACCGAGCGCCTCGCTGAGCTGTGCCTGGATCATCGGGCCGGTCCGGTCGAGCTCGAGCAGGAGCGCCTCCTGACCGGTGTGCAGGCCGAGCGGGGCCAGCAGCGATGCGGCCCTGGCTCGGTGGCGCAGGCTCAACAGGCGGATGGCCTGGTTGAGGGCGTCGGCGTGCTCGAAGTCCATGGGCTCCTCCTTGACACATTGGTTATGCACATAACTATTATGCACGTAACCAATCTTACTCGACAATGAGGAGCCGGGCATGACCGTGAAGGTCGCCGTCATCTACTACAGCGCGACAGGCAGCGTGCACGCGCTCGCGCAGGCCGTCGCCGAGGGCGCCGCCTCGGCCGGGGCCGAGGTGCGGCTGCGGCGGGTCGCCGAGCTGGCTCCCGACAGCGCGATTGACCAGAACCCGCTGTGGCGGCAGCACGCCGACGCCGCCGGGTCAACCCCTGAGGCCTCGATCGATGACCTGGCGTGGGCCGATGCATTCGCGTTCGGGACGCCGACGCGGTTCGGCGCTCCTGCCGCGCAGCTCAAGCAGTTCATCGACCAGGCCGGCGGGTTGTGGCACGAAGGCGGATTGGCCGACAAGCCGGTCACGGCCTTCACCTCGGCATTCAACCGGCACGGCGGCAGCGAGGCCACAATCTTGTCGCTGGGCAACGTCTTCTACCACTGGGGGGCGCTGATCGTTCCGCCCGGATTCACCGATCCGGCCGTGTACGCCGCCGGTGGCAACCCCTATGGCACCTCGCATGTGACCGGCCCAACTGGAGACGGCCCGGACGCCGCGGTGCTGGAAGCGGCCAGATACCAGGGGCAGCGGTTGGCCCGGATCACCATCCGGCTGCTGGGAAGCGGGCGCGTCACTGATGCCGCCGCGGGCAAGGGAAACGCCCGCGAAGCCCTGGCCGCTACGGCCTCCCGGACCGCGTGAGCGGCGGGTTGGCCAGGAGTAAGTCATGACAACCAACATCGAGACGCAGCGGGCCAGGCCGCACACCGGGCCCTCCTGGTTGGTCCTGGCGTTGGCGTGTGCCTGCCAGTTCATGGTGATCCTGGATTCGTCCATCGTGAACGTGGCCCTGCCCTCGGTCCGCGAGGACCTTGGCTTTACACCCACTGGCCTGGCCTGGGTGGTGAACGGCTACCTGCTCACCTTCGCCGGCTTGATGCTGCTGGGTGGCCGCGCCGCCGACCTGTACGGCCCGCGCCGGATGCTGGCCGCGGGGCTGTTGTTGTTCTCCGCCTCGAGCCTGGTCGGCGGCCTGGCAACCGCTCCGGAGGTCCTGGTGGCGGCCCGCCTCGCGCAGGGCGTCGGAGCCGCCATGATGGCCCCGGCGACGCTGGCCGTGATCAACACCAGCTTCACCGAGCCGAACACACGTGCCAAGGCATTCGGCGCATGGTCCGCCGCAGGCGGTGTGGGCGGGCTGGCCGGCGCGATCGCGGGCGGCGCCATCACCACCGGCCTGTCGTGGCGGTGGGTCTTCCTCATCAACGTGCCCATCGGCGCGATGCTGATCGTCGCGGCGATAATGTCGCTGGCCGGTACGCGAAGCAGCCGGCGAGAGTCGCTCGACTTCACGGGCGCGGTCACCGGGACGGCGGGGCTGGCCGCGCTGATCTACGGGGTCATGCAGAGCGCCGATCACGGCTGGTCGTCCGGGCTGGTCATCGGGCCGGTTGTGGCGGGCCTGCTCCTGCTCGTCGTCTTCACCGCGGTGGAGGCGCGCCTCGCCACCCAGCCGATAGTGCCGCTGCGGCTGTTCAAGATCCGGGGGGTGGCGGTCGGTAACGGCATGCTGCTGCTGTTCGGCGGAGTCACCATCGCGATGTGGTACTTCACGTCGCTCTTCCTGCAGAACGTCCTCGGCTACAGCGCGCTTCAAGCCGGGCTCGGGCAGACACCCGCGGCGGTGATGTTCATGGTGATCGCGCGGTGGGCCGCCGTCTTGCTGCCACGCACCGGCGTGCGGCCTCTGTTGCTGTCCGGCAGCGCTGGTTTCCTGGCCGGATTCGGCTGGCTCTCCCTGGCTCATGCCGGCAGCGGCTATGGCACCAGCGTGCTCGGGCCTACGCTGCTCATCGCGGTCGGCATCGGGCTGACCTTCCCCACTCTCATGGCCGTGGCGACCGCTGACGCTCCCGAGGGCGATGCGGGGATCATCGGAGGCCTGGCCCAAACCGCCAGCCAGGCGGGCGGGTCGATCGGCCTGGCGGTGCTCGCGACGGCTGCCGGCGCCAGAGCTGCGTCGGAGGCCGGCGCGGGCTCCCCGACCGCAGCCCTCGCCGCCGGATATGGCCTGGTCTTCCTCATGGCGGCCGGGCTCGGCCTGGCCATCGCGGTGGTCAGCTTGCTCCTGCCGCGGCACCGGCGCGGCTGACCGCCGCCGACGCCGCGTGCTCACTCGCCGCACCCCTGTGTCCGCGTACGACCTCACGTGGCGGTGCATGTGAACCGTCCTGGATTCAGTTCCAACTTCTATTGGAGGATGGAGCCATGCCAGGTCAGTTCCCGCCGGAGTTTCGGCAGCGCGCGTTGCGGCTGCTGGCGAGGGCCGGGAGAACCACGAGTCGGAGCACGAGGCGATCAAGGCAGTAGCGTCGAGGCCGGAAATCCGGATGAAACGAGAACGTACGCTAAGCCCGTTCGCCCAGGCCGTGGCGGGTTCACAGGCGGGGTCCGTTGCAAGGCACAGCAGGGTGCATCCTGGCGGGTGGGTCCGCCGGGGGCACATTGCTGCTGTCGGCGGAGCTCATGCTCAAGCAGGCAGGCGATCCCTCCATGGGGGCGGTGGCCATTTCCCCACAGACTGACCTCACCCTCTCCAGCCCGTCCATCGATGCAAACGACGGCCAGGACTTCGTTGACCGGGCTGCGCTCGACCACGTCCGCACCCCAGATCTGGCCTGGGCGCAGCCGGACCGAGCACCTCAGTCTCCCCTCCCACGGCGAGCTTGACGGGCGGTGCCCTGCGTGAGCTCGTTTCTTACCGGCACCCCAGATATGCCGCAGTGGACGGATCACTGGTGTGCATCCGCCGTCGGTGCGGTCAGCGTTTCGGGCCTGGCCTTGGGCGTGGGCGCTTCGGTGGCGTGGAAGACCGCGAGGATCTCCCCGATCTGGTGATCGCGTTCCAGCGGATGGCGTAGCGGCAGGGACGGGTTGAGCTGGTAGCGGTTGCGCCGCCCCTCGCGGATAGCGGTCAGGTATCCGGCGGCGACCAGGTCGGCCAGGATGCGTTGCGCGGCCCGTTCGGTGATGCCGACCCGGGTGGCCACGTCGCGGATGCGCACCCCGGGGTCGCGTGCGATGCACAGCAGAACGTGGGCGTGGTTGGTCAGAAACGTCCAGTCCGGCATGTCTTTCAGGCTAGAAGCACGACTGTCATATCGCGAAACAGAAGACATGATATGCACGACCGGCGTGCTCAGCGGCGGGTGACCAGGGCGACGCCTTGATGGCCGGCCAGGGCTTGCGGGGTGGCGAAGGCGATCCAGCCGCCCCCGGCCAGACGAGTTCGATGAGCTCGTCCATGGCGTCCTCGATGACGTCGCGGTGGTCGATGTCGGCGGCCGGGGTGAGGGTGTCGCCGTCGTCGGACAGCCGGGCGGGGTAATGGAGCGAGTCGTCGACGGCGAGCATCTCGGGCCTCCTGTTGCGAGCGGCCCACTGGCGGCCGGCATTCCGGACGCGACGCGGCCGGCCGCGGTGCGCTGCTGGAACAGGGCAAGCGCTTCATCTTGGCGGCGGTGCAGGTAGGCATCGAGCACCGTGCGGATGTGGGCGGTCAGCTCGGCCGGCCGGGGGCGGCCAGGTTGCCGGTGACGATGCCGGCCAGCCGCTGACAGTTGGCCGACAGCCGTTTGAATGCTGCGGTGGTGCGCTCGTCGCCGACGAGCACCAGCGGAGCGGGGTGCAGGCGCAGGTCGGCGCCGAGGGCGGCGTCGACCTGACGGAAAAGTCGCCGGCGGAAGACTCCCGGCTGGGCCGGTCGGCGCGGCCGCGGCCGCGTGTGGGGGTGCGGCCCGCTGACATCGGGAAGGCCGAGGTGGCGGCGGGCAGTAGGGTGTCGGCAGCGTCTCCAGCAGCCGGGCTGCCCGGGGTTGAGGGCCAGCACTAGGTGCAACGCCGTTCAGTTAAGGGAGAGGGCTGTTCGTCAAGACCGGTGAACAAAGCAGCGGAGCCGCTGTAGAAGAGGTCTGTCACTCCAAGACATCCTCACCACAGGAGCTCCGCTGTTGGAACAGGT
>NZ_JBGNUU010000040.1:0-30159 GCF_041950485.1 Nonomuraea sp. ATR24 | reverse complement strand
TCGAGGGCTGGTACAACCTGCACCGCCTGCACAGCAGCCTGGGCTACCGTAGCCCCGCCGACTACGAGGCAGTCGCAGCGGCCTGACCACCACAACGATGGTGTCCGTCGGAGCGGAGCAAGCTCAAGTGCGCTCGGAACTTGCAAGGATCGCGGTAGCCCTCAGCCCCGCCGAGTTCTACTCCTTCGGCACCCGTCCCACGCCCCAGACGCCGAAAGCGTCCTCCCCCGATCGTCGCTCACAGGCCATCCAACTCCTACGCAAGTCAGGATCGGCCCTTGCCGACGTCGCGAGCTTCCGACGATTCCAGCGCGGCGAGAAGGGCAGCACGTCCCCTGGTCCAACGCCTCCACCGCGCTGTTCCACGAGGTCGGCCGCTGCTGGCTTGTTACGGAGATCGCCGTCATCGGTGCGGCCATGCCGCTTCTTGAGGGATATACGCGTGTGCCAGGCGCACAAGCACTGGGCGCCACTGGTCACCCCGCGGCGCTCATCGCACACACCCGGGCCCATGCGCGTGACGCCATGTGGTGGCGCGACCGGCTCAAAGCGTGCGACGACGACCACTCCCTGGCCGAGTGGGCCCTTGCGCTCTGGGCGATCGCAGCAGGCGACACCATCGAGGAGCTCCTCATCGAACTTGAGCAGTGTCTCGACCGGCTCCCGAACAGGCGGCGGCGTGCCCTCCGCATCGCGGCTCTTCGCCTCGGCGAAGCCGGGCTCCTTGCAGAGCGATCAGTGACAGCCACCACCGCCAGCGGCTTGCTCGCGGAGCTGCTGGCTGCCCGAGCCGGCCGCGCAGGCACACAGGGCAGTCCAGATTGGGTGGCTCCGGCAGCCGTTCAAGAGCGAGCACCACTGGCAAGTGTTGCCCGCACAGCGAAGTGGCTCAAAGTCGATCAGGCGCCACGGTACCGATAGGCGGACCAGCGACCGCCGACCTGTCGGTTCTCAATCTCTGCGTCATGCGCCAACGCTGTGACCTGCCGGCTACCTCGGTGTCTCACACCGTGTCACACGTCGGTTGTCTCAGGCCGCGTGTCATCTCCTCGGCTTCCCAGGCGACGGCAAGCTGCTGACCTGCGGGATGACACCCGTGTGAGACTGCGAATGAGAAGGTGCACGGAATTTGGGAACCTACACGACCTCTCAGAGTCCGATGCCGTGCAGCGGGTTGTCGTTCCACTTGTCGGCCTGGTGGATGTAGCCGGCGACGACGGGCGAGCCGTCGGCCCAGCGTCCATGGCGGGTGATCGCGGACATGGGCGCGCCGGCCTTGGCGGCCGAGGTGGCGCCGCCCGCGCGCAGGCCATGTGCGGTGTAGGCATCGGCGTGGTCGAGGCCGGCGCCTGCGGCGGCCCGTTTGACGATCAAGTTGATCGACTGCGGGGTCAGCCGTTCACGACGGCCGCGCCCGGCGACGGGATGAGCGGGGGAGGCGATGCGGCCGTGCCGGTCGATCGGGCGGAACAGCGGCCCGGTCGTCACGCCGGCGTCGGCCAGGTCGGTGAGCCAGGCGCGGGTCACCCTGATGGGGCAGGTCTGCGGGTGCTGGCCGTAGGGGATGGCGACGATCTCGCCGTGGGCGTCCTGGTCGGTCTTGCTGAACGGGACGTACAGCTCCAGGCCGTCGGCGGTGAAGGTGAGGTCGTCGATGTCGATGTCGGTGATCTCCGAGCGGCGGCCCATCAGGGCGAAGCCGAGCACCAGGACGGCGCGGTCACGCCGTCCTGCGGGGGCGCCGTCCGGCAGGGCGTCGACCATCGCGCGCAGCCGGTCGACGGTGATCGGCGGAGATTTGCGGGGGCGGTGGCCCTGCTGGGCGCGCTCGCGGCGGTAGGCGCGCAGGGCCAGCCGGGCCGCGGCGGTGGCGGGTTTGGCGAGCTGGTCGTGGGCGGCCAGCACGCAGGCCAGCGCGCGGTCGATGGTGGAGGGGGCGTACTACTGGGCGGCCAGGTGGGCGACGTAGTTGGCCAGGGTCGCGGGGGTGGCGGGCAGCAGGGTGCGGCCGGTGGACTTTGGCACCAGGTGGCGTAGGCGCCGAAGTCGCGGGCGTAGGCGAGGCGGGTGTTGGCGGCCAGGCCCTGCTCGACCAGCCGGGCCGTCCGGCCGTCCAGGAGGTGCTCATGCTCATCCGGGGCGGGCGGCGCGGGGGCGGGCTCCGGGAGCCGTTCGGGGGCGCCCATACGGTTTTCCATGATCAATTTTGTGGTACTGAAGGCGGTCAGCGGGAGAAGGGGCGGCATCGGCTGCGGATCAGGCCCACTGACAGCAGGCGGGAATCCCACTGACAGCAGGTGTGCTCTCACATAACAACAATTGTGTGAGAATTCTACATGGTGCAGGTATTCATATCCGAACCGTCCGATGAGGATCGGATACGGATCGACTATGACTCTGCTAGAGTTCCGAGCGTGATCGAGGGAAGCGAGCAGGCCGGGCCGGGCAGCGGAACCGGCGAGGAGATCCCGCAGCCGGTGCAGGGGTAGGTCGAGGAGGCGGTGGCTGAGACTGGTCGTCTAGTTGTCCTGCGCGTTCGTCATTGCTTGTCACTTGATTGGTCACGTCTTGTCACTCGGCTGGCCTAGACCGTGTGCACAATGGCCCTTATATGTAACCTTCTGACAGAACTTCTCATGTGACTGCCCTCAGCGCATTTGAATTTTCTCCTGGCATTCAAAATTACCGTTTTAGCGGAGATATGAATCTCCATTTTCTTTATTAGGTTGAGCGGGAAAGTCGGCCCTTCCGGATCCTCGCTCTCTTCATTAGGTATTATATTTTGATCGCCCGAATTTGCGGAAACACTTCTCTCCGCCGACACGGGCTCTGGGGGGCAAGTCTCCGGCCTGCAGATTTTCCAGGCAGCGGCTGTTGCCCAAGGGTGCTGAGCCTCGGCCCGACGTTCCTGGCCTGACGATCACGGATAGATACCTGGCGGCATCGTAGGACAAGTGATGACCACCACGAGGACAGTTCCGTGACCAATGCGCGCCGCACCAGTAGGTTCGTCAGGTAGTGTCCACGCTGTTGGTCACTGGTGCTCCCCCGTGTGACGCGCAGGTTCGTTCACAGCGGAAACGCAGAACTATGACAACGGGGCCGCATGTGGCCGTCAACCTGCGCACTTGTTGGGACCAGTCACCTAAGTTCCATGAGCGTTCGTCACCCTGCACACCTGCTTTTTTGCGCGTTTTGGCTGGTCAGAGCCCCACATTGCGCATGGCGTTGTCCCGCCAGCGATCCACGGCCCTGATGTATCGCAAAACCACTGGTGAAGCTGGGGCCCAGCGGCCGTGTTTGGCGATGACGGCGACCGGGACGCCGGCGGCGTAGGCGACGGTGGCGCCGCCGGCGCGCAGGCTGTGCGCGGTGACGCTGTCTGCGGCGGGCACGCGAGCGCGGACGGCGAGGTCGCGGACGATGGTGTTGACGGCGTCGGCGCCGAGCGAGGGGCCGATGGTGCCGTGCCGGTTGATGCGGCGCAGCAGCCTTCCGGCGGGGTGTCCGGCCTGGTCGAGCACGGTGAGCCAGTCGCGCCAGGCGGCGACCGGGTCGGTGAGCGGGTGGCTGCCGCGCGGGATGGCGATGGTCTCGCCGGCGGAGTCCTTGTCGGTCTTGGAGGTGCGGATGGTGACCTCGAGCCCGTCGGCGACCTCGAGCACGTCGTCGCGCTGCAGGGCGACGAGTTCGCTGCGGCGGCCCATCAGGGCCAGGCCGAGCACGAGCAGCAGCCGGTCCCTGCGCCCGATGGGGGTGTTCAGGTCGCAGGCGGACACCATGGCGCGCAGTGCGTCGATGGTGATGGGCGGGGCTTCGCGCTGGCCGCGGCCGCCGGCTTCGGCGCGATCGCGTTTGTAGGCGCGCAGCACCAGGCGGGCGGATTCGGTGGCGGGCTGGCCGGGATGGCCGGCCAGCCGGTGCATGGTGCGCACCGCGGCGATGGCCTGGTCGATGCTGGCCGGGGCCTGGCCGGTCTCGCACAGATGTGCGGTGTATTCGGCCAGCGTGTGCGCGGTGGCGGGCAGCGCGATGCGGCCGTGCGTGGCGCACCAGGCGGTGAAGGTCGCCCATTGCCGGGCGTAGGCGCGGCGGGTGTTGGCCGGCACGCCGTCGGCGATCCGCTCCTGGGTACGCGCGCTGAGCGTGTAGTCCGCGGCGGTGTGCCCGGCTTCGTGCGCGGCATTTTCCGGCAGCCGGTAAATCGGCGGCCGCTCCCCCGCCGCCGCGGCCGGCAGCGTTCCCTGCTCGTCGTGCACGCCCGTCTCCCGCCCGCCCTCGCCTGTTTCGGGCCCGTCCGGCACCGGTATGGTGCCGCGATTCTGACCCGCGATAAGGAAGGTTATCACGGGTCAGCGCCGTTACGAGTTTGCGTTTGCGAACGTACGGAACAGGTGCGATCGAACGCTACGAACGCTACCCTGTTGTCGTGGCGAACGATCAGGAAACTGTGGTGGCGGACGTGTCCACGAAAGATGACGACAAGGTCGACACCGCGACTGACAACACGACCGAGCAGCTGCGGTGCGCCGGCCCGGGCTGTGCCAAGGCCCTGCCCGGGCGCAGCAGCCGGGCCAAGTACTGCAGCGACGCCTGCCGGGCGGCCGCCTACCGGGCGCGCACCACTGCGCATGCCGCCCCCGTAGCGAACGCGCTGCTGCGCACCCAGGATCTGCTCGCGCCGCTGCTGGCGGCCGGCGAGCAGTGGCAGGCCGCCCAGGAGGCGCTGCGCGCCCAGCTCACCGAGCTGAGCAGCGGCGCGCTCGCCCAGGTCGAGGCCGCCGAACAGGCCGCCGAGGAAGCCCGCGCCGCCGCCGCGGCGGCCGAGCAGCGCGCCACCACCGCAGCTGACACCGCCACCACCCGGATCGCCGCCGCCGAGCAGGCCCGTGCCCAGGCCGAGACCGCCCGCGACCGTGCTGAGGAACGCGAGCAGGACGCCTGGCGCCAGGTCGGCGAACATCAGACCGCCCGCGCCCAGGCCGAGCAGCTCAGCGCCGACGCCGCCGACCGGCAGCGCCAGGCCGAGCTCGACCGGGACACCGCTCATCAGCGCACTGCCGAACTCACCGAGCTGTACGCCGCCGCCACAGCCCGCATCACCGAACTGGAACGGCAGGTCGGTGACCAGCAGCGCGAGCTCGCCGGCCTCCGCCGCCAATTGCAAGAGCAGGACGCCCGGACGCGGAATGCCGAGCAGGAACGCGATCAGGCCCGCGGCACCGCCGCGGCGCACGCCGAGGAGGCCGACCGGCTACGCCAGGCGCTGGGCGCCGAACAGCAGCGGCGCGAGCAAGCCGTTACTGCGGCCGCCGTGGCCGAGCAGGCCCGTACCCTCGCGGACCAGGCCCGAGCCGTCTCCCTCGGTGAGACCGAACGCCTGCGGGGCGAACTCGCCCACCTCGTTGACGCGCTCAAGAGCGCTCAGCAGCAACGCGAAGAGGCCGTCACAGCCGCCGCCGTTGCACAGGCGCTCCTGCGCGAGCAGCAATCCCATCACGTGCCTGACCAGATCGAAACAGAGACTCCTGGCAGCACGGCCGAAGCGCCAGCAGTATCGGACTCATAAGCGGCGGATCGTAGGGTTGCATCCTGTCCGTTCTGCAATGCCTCGGCCGCCGCTGTCGTGTGCATTGGTCCTCCGCTCTTGAAGCTGACCCCAGCCCCAATGTAGGAATCGATCTTGGGTGCAGCAAAGGTAAGCACAAACCCACAATCGTGATCTCGAAGGGGCATGGGTTGCGGTTTGGTGATTTACGGGCAGGTACGTCGGGTCGCCGCCACGGTGGGCGTGGTTCGGGGCTGAGGCCAGCGCGCGGTCAGCGGGTCAGGGGGATGATCCTGCGGAACTTGTCGCCGACCGACTGCTCCGGCGGTTTCTCGGCACGTTCCAGCACGACGCGCTCGACCCTGTGCCCGGCCAGCAGGCGCGACATCTCCTCGCGCACGGTCCGCCACACGTGATCGGGGCCGGCGCCGGCCGCCTGCCTCAGCCGCACCCGCAGCGTGGCCGGCGCCTCTGCACGACCTGGAACTGCGCGATGCCGGGGACGCGGTCCAGCAGCGTGCCGAACGCCATGGGGAAGATGCGGACGTGCCCGCCGCCAGCGGGGAACTCGAGCATCTCCGCCGCGCGGCCCTGCACCTGGACGGCGGGCAGCGCGCTGCCGCATGGGCAGGCGTCGGGCCGCACCAGGACGTTGTCGCCCAGGTCGTAGCGGAGGAGCGGCTGGACCCGGTTGGCGAGATTGCTCAACAGGACGGTGTGCGAGGGCCGCCCCGGCGGGACGGGCCGGTGGTCGGCGTCGACCGGCTCCAGCACCACCCAGTCGGCGTTGACATGCAGCCAGTTGTGCGCGCAGCCGTAGGCGAGAACCCGCACTCGATGGCGGCGTAGGCGGAGCGGACCTGGGCGTGGAACGCGGAGGCGATCCAAGCGCGGTTTTCCGCGGTCAGCGCCTCGCCGCCGGCGATGACCATCCCCGGGTGGATGTGCAGGCGGCCGGCCTCCTGCTCGTCGGCCAGCAGCCCGAGCATGGTGGAGAAGCCGACGAGCGAGCCGGGCCTGTCTGGCCGGCGCTCTCTGCAGTAGGTGGGCTTCCTGCGGGTGCAGGATGTCGCTGGATCAGGTGCCCGTCGGTGAGGGCTTCGTGGGCGTCGGCTGGCCAGGTGTTCCCGATTGCGGCCCCGGCGTCATGCCGGGCATTTGCGGGATGCAGGGCATGTTCTGCTGTCCGAACCACTGGGTCAGGTACTGCCGCATCGTGCGGACCTCTGCCCACTGGTCGTCGCGGACCTTGCGGGCGAAGGCGGCGACCTCGGGATGCTGCGCCTGGCCATTCATGAGGAGCTGCTGGGACATCATGATCGCCATCATGTGGTGCGGGATCATGTGCTGCAGGAACGTCTTGTCGAGCTGGTCGCCGAAGAGCCCTGACAGGTCGGGCATCGTGGTCCCGCTCGGGCTCGGCGCCGGGCTCTGCCGGTACCACTGCTCCAGCCAGCCCTTCATCTGGGCGACCTCGGCGGTCTGCGTCGTGACGATCGACTGCCCGAGCTGCCGCATCTCGGGCCTGCTGGACAGTTGCAGCTGCCGGGCCGCGGTGATGGCGTCCTGGTGGTGCGGCACCATCTGGGACAGGTAGTCGTACTCGCTGGTGACGGGATGCATCTGCCTCATGCCCGGGCACGTGGGCTGCGTACCTGTAGGGCTCGGGGACGGCATCGGCGGAGATATCATGGCCGCCCCAGCGGCCCCCGACCCGGTGGTGATTGCGGCCAGGAATGCTCCAGTGACCATCGCGGTCTTCATGCAGTGTCGCTTCATGCGTCCCCCTCACGCCGACTCGACACCTCCTACGGTAGCCCCGCCGCCCCGAGCGGCCGATCGGCGGGTCCGCCGGCCCTTGACCGGAGTGCCCACGGGAGGTGGGCATGCTGCATGTGGGCGTCCAGCGCAGGCCGCCGCTTGACGGTCACGGCAGCTTGCACGGCGAATACCGCCCAGGCGCTCGCCAAGCTTGGGCATTGCCTGCCAATACCTTCCCCAAACAGGGACGAAAGCCCCTGCCGCCACAGCCGGCCGACCGCACAGGATGGAAGAGATCGAACATCCGAGGTGATGACGATGATGTGGTGGGGCTATGACCACATGAGTGGCTGGGGATACGCGCTCATGGGCCTGAGCACGCTGGTGTTCTGGGGACTGGTGGTCACCGCGATCGTGCTGCCGCCCGCCATGTGGTCCGGACCACCGGCGCGGGGCCTGCTTCCCCGCCGCCGACAGCAGAGGAAGTCCTGGCGCAGCGCTACGCACGAGGTGAGATCGGCACCGACGAGTACCGCTCCCGGCTGGACACCCTGCGAGAGGGGCGGGACCACCCGGTTCTCCGCTGACCCGAGAACACTCTCGAAGCGCCTGTGATCAACCTCTGAGACGGGGCCACGTCTCCCGCCTCGAGGTCCCAGGCCCGGGTACCAGGCCCGGCGACCGCAGGCGCCAGGAGCGACATGAGCAGGCATCAGGGCCCCACCTGCCGACTGATCGTGCATCTGAGCGGCATCGACTGGAGCGACGATCGCGAGAGAGCCACAGCCAAGCTGCTCGCGCAGCCTGGCGTTCTTGCAGTCGAGGTCGACTATGCGCATCATGAGCTGCCAGACCTGAGGAACTGGCTGATCAAGGAAGCGACAAGCCGCGAGCAGGACGGCGAGGACCCATGAGGCGGACCGGCATCCTGCGCTCGGCTACCGCCCCTGGTGAGCTCGCGCCTCATCTCCTCCTGCCGCGGCTGGCCCTGATGGCGGCAGCGAGGATGCCTGCGGGGCCGGGTGCGGTGGAGTGAACGAGGCAGCGAGAAAGGTGCCCGCGCAAAGCACGGTGGCATGAGCTTCGGACGAGCGTTGTGCTCGCAGATCGCACCGTGAGCGAGAGGCTTGTGGGGTCTGTCTGAGCCGCTCAGCCATATACCCCCTGCGGGAATCGCGGGAGGCTGGTGTTTGTGCTGGTCACGGGTAGCAGATGCCTTGCAGGCAGCGGCGCCCCGGGCGACAGGACAAGGCTTGGCCGTCTCCCGCTGTGACGGTCAACCTCAAGGAAGCCATGAACCATCAGCATCTGATGCTGGCGGGTATCGCCGCACGGGTGGCGATCGCGGCAGGACTCCGGCGAGCACGGGCCTGCTCGTGCTCGCGCTGCTGGTTTGCCCCTTGGTGATGCTCATGATGATGCGCGGCAGGGGCGGGCGTGACACCACCAGTCGGCGCGGGGCGAACCATGAAGATCAGGATGACGGCGGCGGGGATCGCGGCGACCGGACCGGTGTCTCATGACCGCGCTCGACTGGATCGTCGTTCTACTGTCAGACGCGCTGCCGGCTTCCTGGCCTGGTACTTCTTCGGGCCGCGCGCCAGCCGGCCAGCGAAGCTGCAGGAGGCAATACAAGAAGCCGAGATCGTGGTGCGTGGCGGCTACTCCCCGGAGGTGTCCAGGTCCGGCAGGGCATCCGCTGCGGCTGGTCTTCGACCGGCGCGAGAGCGGCGAGTGCACGTCCCGGATGATCCTTCCCCGACTTCGGCATCAGCCGGTCGCTGCCGCCTTCGCCAAGAGCCTCGTGGAGCTGGATCCCCGACAGGCCGGGCAGTACCGTTTCTCCTGCGGCGAGAACATGGTGCACGACGGTTGATCGTCGAACCGGACGACAGCCGCTCGCCCACGCCACCCCAGTCGCCAGGCGCCGTCCCGGGTGCCAGAACCGGCCGCACCGCCAGCCTCGGCGGCGTCCTGCCCAACGTTGAACGCGTCGACGTACTGCCGTACCACCGGATGGCCCTGCACAAGCACGAACGCCTGGGCCTGCCCTACCCCCTCGCTGGCGTCGAGCCCCTGGTCCAAGTGCTGCTGGACCCTGTCCGGGGCCAGTTCCAGGCGTACGGGTGTACGCCGTCTGACGGGGCGCTCTCCGATCAGAGGACGAAGTCACCGGTTCGCCACGCCCGTCACTCATCGCCAGAGCCATGTGCCTCGCCGAGAAGGGCCCAACGGCCCCGAACCCCGGACCTTGGCCTCTGACTCCCTCCGGCACACGGTCGTGAACTGAGAAGTGAGAACAGCGCCTCAAGGAGGGAATCATGAACCGGATCGTCATGGCAACGCTGGCCGGGGTCGCAGCCGGTGCACTGGCCACCGGCACGGCCCTCGCCACCACGCCGCCCCCGAGTCCGACCGGAACCTCGACGCCCACCACCAGCCAGACGGTCACTGTCGCGCCGACGGCCACCCCGCCCACCACCACCCCGCCCACGATGACACCCCCCATCACGCAGCCGCCGACCACGCCGGCGGTCAAGGCGAAGATCACCGTGACGCCTCAGTTGGTCACCACGCGAGGCGCATGGATCACGATCACCGTCGTCGCACCGAACGGAACCGACAAGGCCGTCGTCGAGTCGCGGGCCTTGGGCCGGCACGAGCTCAAGGGCAGGACCGAACTCACTGTCCGTACCTTCACGGACCTCGCCCCCGGCGTCTACCCCGTGTCGCTGTACCTGAACGGCACCGGACCCGACGCGGAGACTTCGCTCCGCGCGGTCTTCCCCAAGCCGATCGGACCGGCCAAGACCGGCGACGGTGCCACGCAGCCCGAATCCGGCCGAGCCGCTGTCGGTCTCGGCCTGATCGCGGCGGGCGGGCTCGCCACGGCGGCGGCGCTGCGGCGTCGTTCGGACCATGCCTGAGCGCGGTCCGGGCGGCCGCACCTGGGTGGTCGCCTGGGCGGTTCTCGCTGTCCTGCTCGTCGGCACCGGTCTGTTCCTGGTCCTGTCGCCGCGACCGGGGCCGCCATCGGCAATGCCGCAGCACCCCGCGGCGACCTCCGCCGGCGCGCCGCCTGCCGCCGCGTTGCCGAGATCCGTCCCCACCCGGCTGCGCGTCCCGGCCATCGGCGTGGACGCGCAGGTCGTCGCGATGGGACTCAACCCCGACGGCACGGCAGGTGAACCGCCGCTGAGCCGGCCGGATCTGGTGAGCTGGTTCAGTGACGGCGCCGCTCCAGGGCAGATCGGTGTGTCCGCCTTCTACGGGCACGTCGATTCCAGGCGCAGCGGCCCCGCCGTCTTCTACCGGGTCGCCCAGCTCACCCCTGGCGCGGCCGTCCAGGTGTCGCGGCGGGACGGCCGGACAGCCACGTTCGAGATCTACGCCGTCGAACGGTACGCCAAGACCGACTTCCCCACCGACCGCGTCTACGCTCACACTGGCAGGTCGGAGATCAGGCTAATCACCTGCGGCGGCACCTTCGACCCCGCCAAGGGGTCCTACCGCGACAACATCGTCGCCTTCGGCTCCCTTGTCACGCCCCGGCCGTGAGGAGTACGCGAGGGAACCACGCTCAGGACATGGCGCTGCGGCAGCGTGGACGCGAGAACGTGAGCACCGCAGCGCAGTCCCTGATCATGAGGGACGCTTCACGCGCGGACACGATGACGCCGCCTCCCGCCCCCTCAACGTGGTCGGTGAGAATCAGCCACGGGCGTCGCCGACGGAGCGTGAAGCTGCGGGTGCCGCCCGGGCGTAACGGGCGAATGTGGCTGCGCCGCAGGCTGAGTTTCCGTTCAAATGCGTCTCGCCGAAGGGTTTCCCCAGGGCATGGCGGATGAAGTCGTGTGGCCTGAACGACTGTGACACGGGCGGCGTACACGCGGTGCGCCTTGCGTTCGGTCGGGCCGGCATCGGCAAGGGCGGCGCTCTGCTCCAGCGCGGCGCGGTGGAGTGCGAGCGGGGCCGTGATGCGGACCGAGTAGCCGTGGCCGCTTCGGATGGTCTGGCCGGAGGCGAGGGCCTGGCGGACGGTTTCATCACCAGTGGTACGCAGGTGACCGGCGAGCAGTCCCGGCAGATCGAGGGTCGCGTCCGTGTCCGATACGGCGGCCAGGACGGAGGCCATCATTTTGGTGCCGAGGTCGTCGCTGGTCAGGTCGATGCCGGACAACAGTCCGAATTCGACGCGCAGGTGGAGGCCGCGGCGGATGAGCACTGGGCGCCGGGCGAGGATGTCGGCGACGGAGCGGAACAGTCGGGCGGCGCCGGCGATACGGGTGGTGTCGCCGATGGCGGCCTCGTGCAGCAGTGTGGTGAAGCCCGCGCGGTCGCGGGAGAGTTGCCGGCGAGGTGGCGGGGTCTTCGTAGACGGGGGCGCCCGCGGCCAGCAGGGCGGTGAGGGCGTGCCGCTGGCGGGCGTCGGTCTGCTTGTCGGTGGAGTGCCGCAGATGGACCAGGTCAGCCACGCCCGGCATCCGCGGAGTGGTCGCTGGTGAAGGGGATCTCCGTGCCGTTGTCGTTGGCGCGCTTGACCAGGCCATCGTGTTCCCTTCCCGAAGGTCGGCCTTGTGGTAGCCGGTGAGTGTCTGCGACGGCGCTAAGGGAGGAAAGGGGAGGCAGGGAAGCCCGTATCGGCTTCCATTGGATCGATCGGCCGTTTCCGCAGGTGGCGGACAGCGGCTTGATTGGATCCCCCTACGGGGGCGAAATCGACCGATTATGCCCCCACGAGGTTTCATACTGAGGTTGTGATCAGGCCCTTATCGCGCTGCCGGGGCCGCGATCATGGTCGGCCGGAGACTCGCCCGGCGGAAGACCTCTCGGGCGTGCACGAGCATCGCTGGTTGTGTCAACGACATGTGACAGCCGTTTGCCGGTCTGCTGCGACAGCGATCGTTTAGCTGTGCTCCGAGATGACCCTTACCGATCATGAGAGCAGCCGCTCGGGTCCTGCCGCGTCGCATGATGGTTGATCTGCGCTGCCAACCAGGCGCAATCGACGGGCCGGCTTGTGTCGACCATGACGGTGGGGATGAGGCCCAGCGGTTCAGCCTTCGCCGCCCACGTCTGCCAATCGTCAGCCAAGCGCCGCTCGTCCTGGTAAAGGGCACTTCGTCGTCGACTCGCGTAACGTTCCCTGGTGACCTCGGCGGGCACATCGCACCAGACTTCCACGGCCCGGTCAGCTCGCGTGCTCTCGATCCCGGCCTTCGCGTGCAGCAGGTCACGCGGCCGAAACCACCACGAGTCGACTACCACGCTTCCCGGGATAGCACGCGCCAGTGCCCATACCGTTTCCATGGCGATGCCGCCGAACCCAGGGATGGACGCGACGTCGTCCACGCACGTCTCCAACGCCTCCTTCACGGAGTCCTTCGACAGCAGTCGCGCGCCCAGTTGCGCGGCCAGGGCTCTGCCCAAGGTCGACTTTCCGGACCCAGGTAGGCCGTTCACCAGCACCAAGAGTCTGTCCATCCGATTATGATGCCGGGCCCGTAAAGAGAGCGGAATCTGCTCCAACCGTTCTGGCCGGATCGCAGTGGTGAGTATTGATGCGCTGGGTGCGCGGACCCTGCGGATCTTAAGCAGGGTGACGTAGCCTCGGTCGTCGGGCAGCGTGGTGCCCACGCGGCGCTGCCACCCTTGCCGATTCCCACTGTCATGGTGAGCGCGGCGGCGCACGCGGGTGTTCAAACCTCGCAGCGGATCGCGAGCACGCTGAGCCACGTACGGTGGGTGGCACTGTCGGCGTGCTCGCGCACCTCGAAGCCGATCTCGGCGAGGACAGCGAGCAGCGTGCGCGGCTTGCGGTGTACGAACCAGCGCAGGAGCCCTTCGTCGTGCGGGACCGGCGCCCAGACCTCGCCGTCGCCGATCGAAGTGCTCAGCCCGAGCACGCCCCCATGGCGCAGAGCTGCATGCCAGGTGCGCAGCGTGGAGACGGTCTCTGCGGCCGGTACGTGGAGGAGGGCCGCGACCGACCAAAGCCCTGCCAGCGAGCCGGGAGCCAGTGGAGGGCGGCGCAGGTCGCCCAGAGCCACGGGAACGCCGCAGTCGGCGGCCAATGCAGCCATGGCGGCCGAGCGGTCCACCCCTACCGGGAAGAGCCCCTGCTCTCGGAACCAGGCAGCGTCCCTTCCCGGGCTGCAGCCTAGGTCGGCGACGCGTCCTCCGGCGGGCAGCGCGGCAGCGAAGCGTGCTCGAAAGGCGCGGAACGCGGTGTCGGGATTCTCGGAGCGGGGGGCGAAGAAGGGGGCGATGCGGTCGTGCTAGCGATGGTCCGGGCGGTGGGATCTTCCATCCTGCGGATATTGTCAGGTTTGGACGGCTAGAGAATGTCTTCTTCCCAATCCGGCTCATCGGAGTTGCGGAGCTGACGGACGCCGGCGGGGCCAAGGTCGGGCTGGGCAAAGGAGTAGGTGCCGATCACGTTGCCGGTCTCCGGCGTCGGCGGCCGACCGTCACGTGGCCGCCCGCCGCCCGCACTCATTCGGCCTCTCCCGCAGGTGCAACCAAGTAGCGCGCGCCATCGTACGAGGTGACCACGAGGTTGACGCGCTGGACGGCGCCGCTGCGGCGGCCCGGGACCTTCAGCAGGGTCACGTACCGAGGGCTGGCCCCGAGCCTGGTGGGCATCCAGCCCAGCAGCCGCTGTAGTCAACGGGCGTGAGGAACCCCTGGAGCGGCCGCGGTACTCGGACCGCAGAAGGCCAGCGTGCTTGATCAACCATATCGTCCTCCTTCCGATCGAATCCTGCGCCGCGCTCGGCGAGCGGGGCAGAGGCGAAAGGCATGCCCGGCCGAGCCGTACGCCCCGGCACCCGTGAGACGCTGTGCGATCCGACCATGACGGGGTAGGCGGGACTTTCGGCCACCGGGCACAGGGCCGTCCGGCACTGCTCACCGGACTGCTCGCCGGACAGCCTGAAGGTGTGACGAACATGATCGAGGGTTACGATGTCCTGCTCCGCGACGGCGGCATCGCCCACGTGCGCCTGCTGCGCCCTGCCGACCGGCAGGCCCTGCACGAACTGGTGGACCGCTCGTCGGAACGCTCGGCATACCTGCGTTTCTTCACCGGCGGCCGGAATACCGCGCACTCTTACATGGACCGCATCACCGGCGACGCCTATCGCGGGCACGCCCTGGTCGCCGACCTGCGCGACCGGCTGGTGGCGGTCGCCGAATACATCCCCTCCGGCGACGGCACCGCCGACCTGGCCATCCTCCTGGACGACACCGTGCACGGCCACGGCCTGGGGACGCTGCTTTTGGAGCACATCGCGCTGGACGCGGCCGCGAACGGCGTCCGTGAGCTGGTAGCCGACGTGCTCGCTGAGAACCGGCCCATGCTGCGGGTGCTGAAGGACCTCGGCCTGGAACTGTCGCAGCGGTCCGATGGCGGCACCCTGCACCTCGACATCGCCGCCGAGCTCACCCCCCGGCTGAAAGAGGCCATCGCGGCCCGCGACCACGAGGCCGGGAGGGCGTCGCTGGCCCGGGTTCTGGAGCCGCGTTCCGTCGCGGTCGTCGGCGCCGGCCGTGATGAGCAGAAGGTCGGGCACAAGGTTCTGCGCAACCTGCTCGACGGCGGATTCCCCGGGGCGATCCACCCCGTCAACCCGCACGCCACCCAGATCGCCGGGCTGACCTGCCATGCCAAGGTGCCCCAAGGCGTGGACCTGGCGGTGGTGGCGGTGCCGGCCAGGCACGTGCTGCAGGTGGCGCGCGACTGCGCGGCGGCCGGTACGGCCGGACTGGTCGTGGTGACCTCCGGGTTCGCCGAAGCCGGACAACCCGGGGCGGAAGCGGAGCTGCTGCGGATCTGCCGCACGGCGGGGATGCGCCTGATCGGGCCGAACTGCCTGGGCGTGATCAACACCCACACCCGGCTGAATGCCAGCTTCCTACCTCATCATCCCGTCCCCGGCCGGGTGGCGTTGATGTCGCAATCCGGCGCCGTCGGCGCCGCCCTGCTCGATCGGCTGGCGGTCTCGTCGTTCGTGTCGGTCGGCAACAAGGCTGACGTCAGCGGCAACGACCTGCTCGAATACTGGGAGGACGACGACGGCACCGATGTGATCGCGCTGTATCTGGAGTCGTTCGGCAACCCGCGCAAGTTCGCCCGCATCGCGCGCCGGGTCGGCGCGCGCAAGCCGATCCTGCTGGTCAAGAGCGGCCGCAGCGGCGCCGGGGACCGGGCCGTACGCTCGCACACCGCCGCGGCGGCCACGCCCGACGTGGCGGTGGACGCGCTCACCCGCGCCGCCGGCGTCATCCGGCTCGACAGCGTCCACGAGCTCATCGACGTCACCAAACTGCTGGCCGCCCAGCCGCTGCCGGCAGGGCGGCGAGTCGCGATCGTCGGCAACTCCGGTGGGCCCGAGGCCATGGCTGCCGACGCCTGCGAGCGGCACGGGCTTACCGTCCCCGAGCTGTCGCCGGGGCTGCTGAAGACGCACGCCGCGGCCGCGCTGGGCAATCCGGTCGACCTGACGGCCGACGCGCCCGCGGCCGAGATCGGCGCGGCCATCGCGGCGCTGGCCGCGTCATCCGAGGTGGACTCGATCCTGGTGGTCTATACCCCGCCGTTCGGCGACGGGCTGGAGGCTACCTGTCAGGCGATAGCGCGGGCGGCCTCGACGACGGACAAGACCGTGCTGGCCTGCCTCGTCGGCCACGACGACCTCATCGACGGTCGCATCCCCGGGTACGCCTTTCCCGAGCAGGCCGTTCAGGCGCTGTCCCGGGCGGTGGAGTACGCCGAGTGGCGCCGGCGTCCCATGGAAGCTCCCGCCCCCGAGCCCCAGGTGGACAAGATGAGGGCGCACGAGATCATCGAGGCGGAGCTGGCGGCGCGCCCGGACGGCGGCTGGCTGTCGCCGTCCGCCACGGCCGGACTGCTGGTCGCCTACGGCGTCAGCCTGGCCGAGTCCGTGGACGTGGCCGGACCCGAGGCCGCGGCCGAAGCCGCCGCGCGCGTCGGGCTGCCTGTCGTGCTCAAGGCCGTGGGCCCGGTGCACAAGAGCGACGTGGGCGGTGTCCGGCTGGATCTGCGCACCGCGCACGAGGTGAAGCACGCCTACCGCGAGATGTCGGCGCGCATCGGTGAGGCGATGACCGGCGCCATCGTCCAGCGCATGCTGCCTGCCGGAGTCGAGATCATCCTCGGCGGCGTCAACTATCCCGCGTTCGGCCCGCTGGTCATGGTCGGCATGGGCGGGGTGATGGCCGACCTGCTGGCCGACCGCGCCTTCCGGGTGCCACCCGTCACCGACGCACCCGACATGATCAGCGAACTGCGCTGCGCTCCCCTGCTGCGTGGCTATCGCGGCTCGCCCGCCACGGACGTCGAAGCCCTGGCGGACCAGGTCACGCGGATCGGCCGACTGCTCGCAGACCTGCCTCAGGTGGCCGAGCTGGACCTCAACCCCGTCATCGTCACACCGGACGGCGCCACCACGGTGGACGCGCGCATCAGGGTCGCGCCCGCGACGCCGCCGCCATCGGCGTTGCTGCGCCGGA
The DNA here is from genome assembly GCF_041950485.1 of Nonomuraea sp. ATR24. NCBI lineage: Bacteria > Bacillati > Actinomycetota > Actinomycetes > Streptosporangiales > Streptosporangiaceae > Nonomuraea > Nonomuraea sp. ATR24. The sequence goes on along the minus strand of NZ_JBGNUU010000040.1, from coordinate 13,316 downwards.
TGCGCTGACCAACGCCGTCCCGCCCGGGACTTCCGTCCCTGCCGGGTGACCTGAGCCGGCGATGGGATGGAGGCAAGGCCGTAGGAGGCAGGCATGCACAGGACCGTCACGGACACCCGGACCGGCACCGCCGTCCTGGACGCGCTGGACCCGCTGATCACCGCACTACGCGAGCGTGGGTACGACGTGGCGGGACCACGCGTCCGCGACGGCGTGATCCGCTTCACCGCCCTGGAGCCAGCCGCGGACCTGCCCACGGGCCGGGCGACGAGGAGGGCCTCCGGCAGGTACCGGCTGCGCGGGACCGGCCGGGCGGCATCCCGGCACGACCCGCCGGACGACGACCCGCCGGTCTTCGTCTTCGCCGCGGGCCCCGATCGCCTCGTCCACGCCTGGCACGGCCCGGCAGAGAGGCGGCACCGCGTCCGGCGCCCCCTTCAGATGCCGCCGGTCGCCGGCCACGACGGGGGCGCGCCGGCGTACCGGATCGAAGGGGAAGCGCGCCGTGACCTCATCGTCGACGTCGGCGGCCAGGCGCAGCGCCTCGACGTGCAGGGCGACCTCCATGGGGTCGCCCACCGGCTTGCCACCGCTCATCCGTCCGGTCGAACTCAGCACCGCCGAGCGCAGCACGCCGACAGGCGAGCAGGTGGGTGACCAGAGGCCAGCCACCGTCATCTCATTGCGGGTCAGCGTGCCGGTCTTGTCCGTGCAGATGAACGTGGCTGACCCGAGCGTCTCCACCGCTTTCAGGTGGCGTACCAGGGCGTTGCGGGCGGCCATCCGCTGTGGGGGGCGGCCGGAATACGCGAGAAACGGGCCGCCGGAAGGAGTTAATCCTCCTGACCCGGCGTCTTCTGCTGCGCTATCGGAGTTCCGCGTTCGGGTGAGGATAACCTTGCAGGCGGTGCTGCAGTTCGGCCTCCTCCGCTGTCAGCGCCTGGCCCGGGCGTCGGATGCGGGCCGGGCGGGGCCGGGGGATGTCTCCGTCTCGCAGGAGAGCGAAGTCGGCGTGCGCCGCCTGGACGGCTTCGGGGTAGGCCTGGGTCTCCTCGTGCGAGGGCCCGGTAGATGCTGGCCAGGGGCTCGGCGGCGTCGCGGCCCAGCCGTTTCATCTCATAGACGGTGAGGATGACCCGGCAGTGCGGGGCGTGCGCCTTGATCTGCCGGGCCAGCGTGAGCGCCGCCTCGAACTGCGGGCGCACCTTGACCCGGGTCGAGATCTTCTCGGCGAAGATATTCTCCCGGTGAATCCCGTGCGCGGCGAGTGCGTCCAGTTGCGACTGCAACTCCTGGGTGAGGGGCGGAGCAGTGGGCGTAGCCGATCCGGATGTCGGCTGAGAGCCCATCATCACCGAGGGATGCGGGCGGCGGGGTGCCCGGCCGCCACGGCTGCCCGGGCCCGCGGCCGGCCGGGGTGATCACCCGCAACAGCTTCGCCAGCCGTGGGTTCTTGGTGAAGCGGCCGGTGTGGTAGGTGCCGGCCACCGCACCCGAACGCGACCGGCACGGCGAACCGGGCGCGACGGCGCATTCCAACCACAGCGCGCCGGTCGGCGCGTGTCACCTTCGGGCGGTCGCTGTGCCAGACCCTGCATGAGCCACTTGCGGGCTGTGCCGGCTGGGGGCCGGGGTGGAGTGCCGGCCCGGCTCCATGACCACCACCGAGCACACCAGCGTCGGCATCGCCGCCTGTCCAGGGCCATGGAGTCCGCATCCAGGCTCGGCCAAGGCCGACCGGGCCGATCGGGCAGGCAGGCGGGCAAAAGCCTTCGCACCCCGCCTTGACCTTAAAACGACCGTGGAGTGCGGTATTGCATGCCCTGGGGTGATGCGCCCCGATCTCCTGATGCGCCGTCCGGCCCTCGGCAGGGGCCGCGGTCAGGGGCCCGAGCCGCGCGCCCGCGGCGTCCATCGACATGACGATCGACCCCTGTGGAGGGTTCACCATGCCGTACATCACCACCCGCGACGATGAGCAGATCTTCTTCTACGACTGGGGCAGCGGCCCGCCGGTCGTGTTCATCCATGGCTGGCCGCTGAACGCCGATGCCTGGCACGACCAGATGAAGGCGGTCGTCGACAACGGGTTCAAGGCGATCGCGCACGACAGGCGCGGTCACGGCCGCTCCAGCCAGCCCTACGACGGCTATGACTTCGACACCTTCGCCGACGACCTCAACGACCTGCTCACCGCCCTGGATCTTCGCAACGTCACGCTGGTGGCGCACTCGATGGGTGGCGGCGAGCTGGCCCGCTACATCGGCCGGCACGGCACCTCCCGCATCAGCAAGGCCGTGCTGCTGTCGGCGGTGCCGCCACTGATGCTCAAGACCGCCGATAACCCCGAGGGCACCCCGCAGGAGGTGTTCGACAAGATCAAGAAGGGGATCCTCACCGAGCGGTCGCAGTTCTGGCACGACAGCGCCGACGGCTTCTTCGGCGCCAACCGCCCGGGCAACAAGGTGACCCAGGGCAACAAGGACGCCTTCTGGCTGATGGCCATGGCCGAGAACATCCAGGCCGGAGTGGCCTGCGTGGATGCCTTTTCCGCCACCGACTTCACCGAGGATCTGAGAAAGTTCGACATCCCCACCCTGATCGTGCACGGCGACGACGATCAGGTCGTGCCGATCGCGGCCTCCGGCGACAAATCCGCCAAGATCATTCAGAACTCCACCTACAAGGTGTACCAGGGCGGCTCACACGGCATCGCGCTCGTCCCCGGCGACAAGGAGAAGTTCAACGCCGACCTGCTGGACTTCCTGCGCAGCTGACGGCACTCGCCGCCCGGCGCAGCGCGCGGTCCAAGGGGTGCCCGGTCGGCTGACCTGCCGCTGCCGCGCTGCGGCGCTCGGGTCCCGATCGGTGCCTGCGTACCGACGTGCCTGCGTACCAACACTGTCGGGAGGCGGGATCTTCCGGGGAAGGGCCGCACCGGCCCGGCCCCGGAAGAGCAACACGATCAACACACCATCGGAAAAGACCCATGACGGCAACACCATCGCAACCCCGGGTGAACTGGCAGGCGGCCACCATCACCGGCACCGACGCGGAGAACGCGCGCACGCGCACGCTGCAGCTTCAGGTGCCCGGCTGGCCGGGCCACCAGGCCGGGCAGCACGTGGACGTGCGGCTCACCGCCGAGAACGGCTACCAGGCCACCCGCGCCTACTCCCTGGCCGGCGCGCCCGGCGAGGATCCGGCGCTGACCGTGGTCAGGGCCGAGGGCGGCGAGGTCTCCCCCTATCTGGTGGACGTGATCCAGACGGGCGACCAGGTGGAGCTGCGCGGCCCGATCGGCGGCTACTTTGTCTGGAAGCCCGGCCCGCGCCGGCGGCCGGTGCTGCTGCTGGCCGGCGGCTCGGGCGTCGTCCCGCTGCGCGCGATGCTGCGCCACCGCGCCCGGCTGGGCGACGACACGCCGATGCGGCTGCTGTACTCGGTCCGCTCACCGGAGCAGGTCATCTACCGCCGGGAACTGGCGGGCCAAGCCGACCGGGTGAGCCTGCTCTACACCCGCACCACACCACCCGGCTGGCCACGCCCGCCCGCCCGGCTCGACCACACGGCCCTGGCCGGGCAGGCCTGGCCGCCCGAACAGGCGCCGCTGGCCTACGTCTGCGGGCCCACCACCTTCGTCGAGCACGCCGCCGGTCTCCTGACCGATCTCGGCTACACGCCCGCCGACATCCGCACCGAACGCTACGGCTGACCCGCACCGCCCATCACGAGAGGATCTTCATGCCACCCATCGACGGCAACGCCGCGGCCGGAACGCTGGCCGCCTTCTTCGGCAGGGACATGACCGCCGCCCACGGCCTGTGCGCAGCCTGCGACCAGCACGCGCCGCTGGCCGAGGCACTCCTCTACGGCCCGGCCGCCGGGACCGCGCTGCACTGCCGCACCTGCGGCAACCTGCTGATGACCATGATCGAGGCACCCGGCGGAATCATCGGCGCTATGCCCGGCCTGACCAGGCTCGACACCCGCCCGGCAGGAGGAGTGTGAGCATGGCCGTCATCTCCCGGGGCTTCACCGGACGTGGCCAGACAAGCAATCGGCTGCCGCCCGGCCAGACCCTGACCATCGGCTTTCCCGTGCTGACCGCCGGGCCCACCCCACACGTCAGCACCGCCGACTGGAACTTCACCCTGCTCACCGAGACCGGCACCGAACACACCTGGACCTGGACCGAGCTGCGGGACCTGCCACAAGACAGCCCGCACACCGACATCCACTGCGTCACCGGCTGGTCGAAGTTCGACACCGACTGGCAGGGCGTGTCCCTGGACATACTGCTGGCCGAGGTGGAGACCAACGCTCAGTTCGCGCAGGCCTACTGCCACGGCGGCTACACCACCAACCTGCCGCTGGCCGACCTGCGCGGCGGGCAGGCATGGATCGCCCACACCTTCGACGGCGCGCCGCTGCCGGCCGAGCACGGCGGCCCGGCCCGGCTGCTGGTCCCGCACCTGTACTTCTGGAAGTCCGCCAAATGGGTGCAGGGCATCCGGCTGCTGGAACACGACCAGCCCGGCTTCTGGGAGCGGGCCGGCTACCACAACTACGGCGACCCGTGGCGTGAACAGCGCTACTGGAACGACTGACCACCACCATGCACACCCACCCTGCCTACCTGCGCCCGCGGCTCATCGCCCTGGTCATGGCCGGCGATGACGCCGCCGTCCCAGGGGACGAAGCAGGACACGAACACCAGGTGGGCCACCCATTCCGGCCACCAGGCCGCCACCGCGGGATCGTGAGGCCGGCCATCGAGTGCCCGACCAGGACGACCCGGCCAGCGTCCTGGTAGGCGTCGATGTCGGCGACCGCGGCGTCAGCGAAGTCGGCGATCGTCAGGCCGGCCACCAGGATCGACTCGGTGAGGACGGCCGAAGCATCACCGCTTAGGCGGCGCCGGAAGGAACATGCGCGAGGACGCGCAGCATGACGCTGTGGGCATGGCACCTGGCGCGGACGTTGTGGATGTCGACCAGATCGCGGCAGAGCCGGAGCAGCCTCGACACGGTCAACGGGTTCTGGTGAGGCTGGCGGTGCTGAGCCTGTTGTCGGACGCCTCCGAGCGGCGTCCGCTGCTGTGCGTGGTCGATGACGCGCAGATGGGGGTCGCGCCGCGCAGTGGGCGGCCGCGGTCCTGCAATGGTCTGGGCCGTAATGAGCAGGCGCTGGCGGCGGCGCAGGCCTGCACCCGGAGCGCAGTCCGGGCCCGCCTGCGGTGCGGAACCTGTCCGGCCGGGCTACCTCACGCCGGAGCAGCCGGGAACAGCACGCGCGGCTCCAAACAGCAACTGGCCTTGGGTATCGGCGTGCACGGTATCGGGCTGTGTCCTGGCTCCATACCCAGCAGCTGGGCCAGTCCGAAGAACGCGGCGCGCACGGCCAGCGCGATCCCGGCGACCGGTGGCCGCCACGACGGCTTCCGCCTGTCCTTCGACTACGAACATGCCTGAGAAGGCCCGCTCCCCCGCCGCCGGGCGCAGCAGGCGGCTCTCCCTGGTCAGCCTCGACTCGTTGAGCCCCAGCGCGTGGACGTGCGCCAGTTCCAGGTCCGCCGAGATCCGGTCCCCCGCCTCCAGGACGACCGCGTCACCATCACCAGGTCGGCGGCGTCGATGAGAACGCGCCTGCCGTCGCGGCGCACGACCACCTTGGCAGGGATCAGCTCGCGCGGACGTGCCCCACAGCAGCAGGGCGAAGAAGTGTGCCATCTGGCGCAGCAGCAGCACGACCGCGGGCTTGCGGCGGATGGGCGGCAGGCTGTTCGGGCCATTCTGGGCCGGCCTGGCCGCCGCCTCTGCCGTGGCGAGCCCTTGCCTGAGGCAGGACTCAGTGGTCATGCCCGCGCTGTGGGCGCGTGGGGGCGCCGCCTCACAGGGACTTTCGGGGCTCAGTATTCACCCACCAGCGCGACCGGGCAGGGAGCGTGTTGAAGGAGAGAGCCGGCCAAGCCAGCACGGATGGCGCGCTTGCGACCCACGACCAGGAGCGCCGCGACTTCGTCATTGCTGACCGGCTGACTTCATACATGCGGATAACGGTTCACGCAGTCGCCGAGGTCTGCGACGGGAAGCCGGCACAGGGCGGCCTCGCCGATCGCGAATTCCAGAACAGAGGTATCCGAACGGGATGGCCTTGCGCAGGTGGGACGCGGCCACGTCTGCCGCCTGACCGTAGGGCCACTGCCAGGCGTGGGTGACGATCAGCGGCACCTTCCTGCGCTCGGCCTCGTCCAGCGCCTGCATGGAGAAATCCGACCCGCCATAGGCGAGCACGAACTCATTCTTACTGGTTCCTCCCATCCGGCCGCGCACGATCCGGCACCGACGCCGCACGGCGGTGGCCTCACGACCAGCGCTGCCCCGCAACGGGCCTCTGGCAGGAACTTTCGGCGTTCACCGCCTGGCAGTCCGGCTCTGATCGGCGGACCAACGACAGCGGCGCGGGGGACCTTCGCCTCTGTGAACGGGTTCATGGCGCGAGGTGCGATGGAGCTAGCCGACCACCTGCCTGAGAAGGGTTGAGCGCCATGCGTATGACCGTCGCCGACGTGATGACGACCGAGGTCGTCACCGTCGCCGCCACCACCCCGTTCAAAGACGTCGCCGCAGCGCTCGTCTCCGGCGGCATCGGTGCCGTGCCGGTGCTGGACGACGACCGCCATGTGATCGGCATGGTGTCGGAGACCGACCTGCTCCACAAGGAGGAGTTTCGCGAGCAGTACCACCGGGAGGGCTACCGGTCGCCGCTGCGCGCCCGACTACGCCACCCGAAGGCCCGGAGGAAGGCAGCGGGTGCCACCGCCGCCGAACTGATGACCAGCCCCGCCGTCACCGTCTTCGCCGAGGCCACCGCGGTCAAGGCCGCCCGCCTCATGGAGGCCCACGACGTCGGGCGGCTCGCCGTCGTCGACTACAACGGCAGGCTGGTGGGCGTGGTCAGCCGCCGGGACCTGGTGAAGCTGTTTCTGCGCCCGGACGAGGAGATCGCCGCCGACGTACGCGACGACGTCCTCGGCCGCAGGCTGTGGGCCGATACCGACGCGGTCCGGGTCCGCGTGTGCCGTGGAGTCGTGACGCTCTCCGGCTGGATGGAGCGCCGTACCGAGGCCGCCTTCGCCGTCCGCATGACCGGCGGCGTCAACGGAGTGGTCGACGTCCTCGACGAGCTGACCTGGAAGCAGGACGATGTCGACAGGCGGCGCACGTAGCCATCATGAGTGGACCGGCGCTTGAGTCGGGTACAACGGCGCGTGAAGTAGGGACCTTCGCCCGCAGGCGGCCCTCATCGCGGGTGGTGCGCTGGAAGCATGAACACCTATCCCGTACGAGTCGAGGCCCGGCTGGAGGAGCCCCTCAACCGGGGCCTCTGGATCGTCAAATGGTTCCTGGCGATCCCGCACTACGTCGTGCTGAGCCTGCTGTGGACGGCCTTCGTGGCCCTCACCGTCGTCGCGTTCTTCGCGATCCTGTTCACCGGCCGGTATCCGCGTACGCTGTTCGACTTCAACGTCGGCGTGCTGCGCTGGACCTGGCGGGTGGCGTACTACACCTACGGCGCCCTGGGCACCGACCGCTACCCGCCCTTCACACTCGGCCCGGCCCGGGACTATCCGGCCACGCTGGAGATCGACTACCCCGAACGGCTCTCGCGCGGCCTGGCGCTGATCAAATGGTGGCTGCTGGCCATCCCGCACTACCTCGTCGTGGGCCTGTTCACCAGCGGCAGCGTCATCTCCTGGCGGAGCGATCTGCCCGACGGCAGCGGCGGCATGCTCTACACGCTCGACTGGGGTGGCCTGATCGGGCTGCTGGTCCTCATCTCGGCACTGTTCCTGCTGTTCACCGGCCGCTACCCGCAGGGCGTGTACGACCTGGTGGTCGGCCTGAACCGGTGGTCGCTCAGGGTGGCCGCGTACGCGGCTCTCATGACGGACGCCTACCCGCCGTTCCGGCTGGAGCAGGGCGGCCACGAACTGCCGCGGATGCGCGAACCCGCCCGTTCCCCGGTCCGGCACACCGCCGGCTCCGTCGTGGCCATCACCCTGGGTTCGCTGCTCGCCTTCGCCGGGATCGCGACCGCAGCCACCGCCACAGGTACAGCGGTGCTCGGCCAGGCACGCGACAGCGAAGGGTTCGTCAGCGTCACCACCGGGCGCGTGTCCACGTCCACCTACGCCCTCACCACCGAGCAGGTCACCGTCGCGGGTCAAGGCGTACGGTTCCTGCGCGAGAGCGTCGGGCGCGTCCGCATCGAGACGCCTGGCGCTCCGCTGTTCATCGGCATCGCCCGTCAGGACCACGTCACCGCCTACCTGGACGGCGTCGCCCACGAGCGCATCACCCACCTGGCCTTCCCAGCCGGCGACACCGGCTACGACCGGCACCCCGGCTCGGCTCCGGGATCGCCTCCTGGTGCCGAGCCCTTCTGGGTGGCCACCGGCTCGGGCAGCCTGACGTGGGACATCCGGCCGGGCGAGTGGGCCGCAGTCATCATGAACGCCGACGGCACACCCGGTGTGACGACTGACCTCACCTTGGCCGCCACCCTGCCTCGGCTTGGCCGGCTGACCTGGATGCTGACGATCGCCACAGTGATTCTGCTGACAGGCGGGATCGCGCTCGTGCTGACCGGTATCCGCCTGGCCGCCGTCCCGGCGCGCGAACCCTCATACGCCACCCCGGCGGCGTGAACCACAGTTCCCCACACGGATGGGGAAGCGTCCGCATTACGGCCATGCTGCAGTGCGCGTAATGCAGGACGCCCCGGCTGACCGGGCCGAGCAGCGCCCAGCACGTTCTCCCCGGCCCCCTTCAGGAACCCGGACGCCGGACTGCCATCCGAGGCCCAAGCCCGCTCAGTCGGCGTGGCCCCCGAATGTCTTGTCCGGGAACGCCTACAAGAACATCCAGCTCAGAGCGATTCGGGCGATGATCAGACGTAGTCGACCGGACAGCGGGCGGCGGGCGTTGCGGTGCCCATGGCAGGCCTGTCGACGGTGGTGATGGTCCCGTCACCGGCCCCGGCAGTGGACAGGCTTCCTCTCTCCGTGACCGTACCACCGCGACCGGGCAGGTTACGTGGTGAAGCACACCGTGGCTGATCGAGCCCAGGACCGCGGAAGCGAAACCGCCCAGCCCGCGGGAGCCCTCGACCACCAGGTCGGCCGATGCCCCGACCCTGGCCAGCACGCCCACTGGGTGTCCCGCCAGCGACGCGTGGGTGATCCGCCCGCTTGCGAGGACAGCTCCGTCAGCACCGCCGACGGCGTTTGCCCTGTTCCCCACGACGCCAAGATGGTGCTCTTCATCGGTGCCTCCCCTCGTCCGGTTCTTTTCAGACTCTCTCGGAAGGCGTTGTCGGTCGGAGGCATTCCGCTCCTCCACGAGACCTTGGCTCTCCGGCGTCCTTCCGGCTATGCCGCTTGTTCGGTAGCGTCACGAACATGATTCGTGTCTTCCTCCTCGACGACCACGAAGTGGTCCGCAGAGGGGTCGCGGCCTTGCTGAACTCCGAGAGCGACATCGAGGTGATCGGCGAGGCCGGCACTGCCGAGTCCGCGATCGCCCGCATCCCGGCGCTCAAGCCTGACGTTGCAGTGCTGGACGTACGCCTGCCGGACGGCAACGGCGTGGACGTGTGCCGCGAGGTGCGCTCCCGGGTGCCGGGGCTGGCGTGCCTGATGCTGACGTCGTTCGCCGACGACGACGCGCTGTTTGAGGCGGTCATGGCGGGAGCCGCCGGCTACGTGCTCAAGCAGATCCACGGCTCCGACCTGGTGGGCGCGGTGCGCACGGTCGCCTCCGGGCAGTCGCTGCTGGATCCGCAGACCACCGCCGCCATGCTGCAGCGGCTGCGCGATCAGGCCGCCAGGAAGGACCCGCTCGCGGCGCTGACGGATCAGGAGCGCCAGATTCTGGACCTGATCGGCGAGGGCCTGACGAACCGGCAGATCGGCGAGCGCATGTTCCTGGCCGAGAAGACGGTCAAGAACTACGTCTCCAACCTGCTGTCCAAGCTTGACATGCAACGCCGCACTCAGGCCGCGGCCCTGGCCGCCCGGTTGCGCGCCGAACAACGGAAATAGCACCCGCTCGCGACGTCCACCACACCGTCGACGTTCCGGACCGCCTCGATGAGGGCAACGGCCTTTCGAGCTCCGCCGCACCCCACCGTTGATCCCTGGTGTGACAGTGCCCGCCGGGGGGCCGTGAGCGGGGCCGCCGTCACTGCCGCGACCTTCTTGTGCTCGCGTCGGCGTCTGCCAGGGATCGACCCCTTGTGCCGCTCTGGTTGGACTCCTTGAGCGGTATGTCATCCTCGGAGGCCGTCCGGGCCGGCTGGTGGAAGGCGTTCATCCTCATTTGATCACCAAAGGAGTTGCTCAGCTACTGTCGATAACGTTTTGGGCTGCGTCACCACCGCTGACCGGGCACGGCTCACTCTTCCCAAAGCCGCCTTCCGAGTGGATCGGACGGAGGGGGCCCGGCCTTCGGGGCCTTGCCGCAGGCGTTAGCGGTCCTCCGCCCTGCCGCCTCCGGCGAGGTCGCCACTGCCAGGACCTCGGCGCCGGGCCGCTAGGGCCATCAAGCGCCTCCCTGTTGAGATATCGGCTGGCCAGTGACTTCCGCCAGCGATTACGACGGAGGCCATCTCCGACCTTCGTCCTGCACCGCGTCAACAGGTGTGACATCAAGCCGGTTCGGGTTCTGCTCCTACTGGCAGGTCGCCTGGGTATGCGGCCCCTCCCACTTGTCAACGGCCAAGTTCGTGTGCCACTGGCGGCCACGTAGAAGTCTCCACCTCTTGGCAGTTGACTACCTCTTGATCAGCCGTGCTGATGTCCTGGTTCGTACCTGTTGAATCCGGAAGGATTCGCCCTCGGTGACCACGACGATGCTGTGGTGCAGGAGCCGGTCCAGCAGGCTGACCGCGGCGGTGTGCTCGGGCAGGAAGCGGCCCCGCTGGTCGGGTCGACGCCGGTAGTAAAGACAATCTCGCCCGCCAGGGACGCGCCGACCAGATCCCCGCTCGCCGGGCGGGACCGCCGGTGAAGGGGGTCCGTCAGGCAGGCACCGTGCGGGGAGTCCGGGCCCGTGGTCGGTTACTTCGCAGAGCAGGGCGCCGTCCGCACACCACAGGCGGAGCAGACCTCGTCCGCCGCCCGTGGGCCACGGCGTTGGTCACGCACTCGTCGGCCGCCAGCAGGAAGTCGTCCAGCCGTACCCCTTCGAGCCCGCGCTCCCGCGCCGCCCGCAGGAGCAGGCGGCGCGTGCGCTGCAGGCACTTTCCGTCGAAGCGGAGGCTGATCGCCGGCAGAGTGGTCGCGGGCATGGTGATCACGCCATCCGCTGGGCCATCTCGACCAGCCGGTTGGCGTAGCCCCATTCGTTGTCGTACCAGCCGAAGACTTTGACCAGGTCGCCGCTCGCCTGGGTGAGCGGGGAGTCGAAGACACAGGAGGCGGTGTCGCCGACGATGTCGCGGGAGACGAGCGGATCGGTGCTGTAGCGGAGGATCCCGTGCAGCTCGTCCCGAGCGGCCGCGGCGAAGGCGTCGTTGATCTCCTGGGCGGTGACCGGGCGGCTGAGCTGCGCGGACAGGTCGGTGATCGAGCCATCCTCGACCGGCACGCGGATGGCGATGCCGTCGAGGCGGCCGTTCAGCTCGGGCAGGACCTGGCCGACCATGCGGGCGGCGCCGGTGGTGGTGGGCACGATGTTGACGGCGGCCGAGCGGGCCCGGCGCGGGTCCTTGTGCGGGGCGTCCAGCAGCATCTGGTCGCCGGTGTAGGCATGGATGGTGGTCATGAAGCCGCGTACGAGGCCGAAGTTCTCGTGCAGCACCTTGACCATCGGCGCCACGCAGTTGGTGGTGCAGGAGGCCAGCGAGACGATCTCGTGCCGGGCGGGGTCGTAGGCGGCATCGTTGACGCCCGGCACGATGGTGACGTCCAGTCCCTTGCCGGGGGCCGACAGCAGCACCTTGCGGGCACCGGCCTTCAGGTGGCTCGCCAGAGCGTCCCGGGTGCGGAAGCGGCCGGTGGCGTCGATGACCAGCTCGACATCGTGAGCACGCCAGTCGATCTGCTCCGGGTCGGAGCAGCCGCTCACGACGATCTCGCGGCCGTCGACCTCCAGCCTGCCGGGGGCGGCGCTGACAGGCAGGCCGAGCGGCCCGTACGTGGAGTCATGCTTGAGCAGGTGGGCCAGAGCGGCCGCATCGGTGATGTCGTTGACGGCGACGACCTCGAGGCTTGTTCGGAGCGCGCTGCGCAGGACGGCCCTGCCGATCCTGCCGAATCCGTTGATCCCGATTCTCATGCCTCCATCGTCCGGAACCCAGGGCCCGCCGTTCAGAGGCCACGGTCCTTCATGGGATGGACCTTCGGCCCTCCCCCGCCTGCCATGGTTATCGCTCGGTCTCGTCACGTCTGCCGACCAGTGCCGGCTCCCGAAACCCTGCCGCCAGCCGTTCGGCTCGTCACACGGGCACACCGGGTCGGCAGCACTCCGCAGGCTTCCTTCACGATCAACCCCCATTTCTTCGGTGCGATGGCCGACAAGGCGACATCCCGAAAGGTCAGCTCGATCGACCGCCATCCCACATGTGCGGCCCCGGGTGCCAGTCGCCGGATGCCGTACGATGCCGGCGGCGATGCGCGCGTCCGGTCCGTCTTCGCCCAGGCAGCAGGCGCGGACGGTAGCTCCGCCCGCGCCCGGTGAGGCGTCAGTGCTCGACGGTGATCCGCCGACCCGCTGACTCCTCCTCTGCCAACCCGACACTGACCTCCAGGACGCCGCCTGTGTAGACGGCCTTGACGTCGTCGGTCCTTGCTGTGGCGGGCAGTGTCACCGTCCGGGAGAGCGACCCGTAGGCGAACTCGGAGCGATGCGGCTCGGCGGCCTTCCGCGTCTTCTCCGCCCGGATGTGAAGCGTGCCGCCGTCCACCATGACCTCGACGTCCTTGTCGGGGTCGATCCCGGGCAGCTCAGCGCGCAGCACGTACCGGCCATCGGCAACGTAGTCCTCAACCCGGACGATCTGCCCGAAGGGGCGAAACCCGAACATCGGGCTCTCCATCCACTCCAGCAGTTCCGGGAACGGGAACCTGATGTCCCGCCGCTCGACCACGTTCATTGCGGCCTCCTTCCGTGGAGTCCTAGTCCCAACGCCGTTCAGTTAAGGGAGAGGGCTGTTCGTCAAGACCGGTGAACAAAGCAGCGGAGCCGCTGTAGAAGAGGTCTGTCACTCCAAGACATCCTCACCACAGGAGCTCCGCTGTTGGAACAGGT